>CALIGR010000192.1 GCA_938021445.1 uncultured Candidatus Altimarinota bacterium | reverse complement strand
CTGAGCGCTTTTCTATAGCGAAGTGAGTCCGCTCTGTTCACCGCTCCTCTGAGCTGAAGCAATTTTGAGTAAAAACGACTAAGATCACGATTTTGGGGATGCTCTAATTTTTTCTTTTTCCAAACATTGAGAATATCTTGTCGTCTATTTTTATTACTTTTTAGAGCGTCGCCCATAAAAGTTTTTTCTACTCGAGCTTTAGCCTCTAATGTTTTTAGTTTCGCTTCTAATGCTTCAGGATCAACCGGCGCCACTTTCGGTTTATTTCCTGGTTCAATTAGAAGCTTTAAAGCGCTTGGCTGGTTTAAACGTCTTCGTTGTTGCGCCGCCCAAAGTGTCGCGAGCATTATCCCGGCGCCAGCTGGTAACCCTTTGCTCATGCCCCAGTTATTCCAGGCTGACTCTGTTTTTAGTATTTGGTTCTCTGCCGTGACCCCAAAACCCTGATCACTGATCTCAAAACCAGAAAGTAAAACTGACAGCCCATTTTTCTCTCGTCCACTGAGCTTATTTAGGCTTAAATCTTCCAGCTCCACACGCTGCCTTAGCGTCTCAAATACGTCTTCCTCAACTCCCGTAAAACCTTCAATCCGGTCTTCGATCACTGATTGGACCACATAAGGATGAAATAAATCTGGCTCATTCGCTTGTGCTAGAATGGGCTTTTCAGACCAACAAAATAGAAAACTCAAAAAACACAACGTACGGAGGCGGGATTGTTTGCGGGTAATCATCAACGCCTAAACTGTCATGACTCAAAATCTGACGCAAGCACCGGTCTTCAGAGGATTTTCAGATTCTTTACGCTCTTTTGTTTTAAATAAGGGATTAAAGACCTTTTTTATTTTCAGCTTCATTTTTTAGATTTTTTATGATTTTTGTCTATGGTCTCAGGTATACACCGCATGCTTAACGAACTCTTTCAGCAACTCCTAGAACTTCGATCTGAGTACAACTCAGAAAGTCCAAAGCGCCTTGAGGCCGCTTTTGAAATGGGAGCGAAAGCTCACGAAGAACAAAAGAGGGCTGGTGGAGAGCCTTATTTCTCACATCCAATTGAGGTCGCGATCATTCTGACCGAATGTCAGTCCGATGATGATACGCTCATTGCCGCCTTGCTACACGACGTCATCGAGGACACTTCCGTTAAAGCTAGTGCAATCAAAAAAGCCTTTGGGAAAACCGTCCTGAGTATCGTCCAGGGGGTGACGATCGTAGAGTCAAAACTCCATCATTTTGAATCTGAAACAATTACGGCTAAAGAAGCCCAAGATTTAGAAACGATTCGAAATATCCTCAAAGCCGCTCGAACCGAACCGCGAGTGCTCTTGGTCAAAATCGCCGACCGGCTTCACAACATGGAGACCCTTGAGTCTATCCGGACCGTCAAAAAGCGCGTCAAAAAAGCCGAAGAAACTTTGAGTATTTATGTCCCCATTGCGGCCCGAATGGGCCATCTTCACTGGGCTCGTGAACTCGAAAAGTACAGCTTCAAGTACCTCAAGCCTGAAGCCTTTAAAACTATCAGTGCATTTCTTGGAGAAACCAATGAAAAACGCATTTCGATTTATGAAAGGTTTCATCATAGAGTCAGTCAAAAACTTAATAACAAAATCTCCGTACGATGGAATATCAATTATCACTATAGCTGGGAAAATCTTACCAACGTGCTCGAGGCCAACAAAAAACTTATTCTTGATGACGTTCTTTCGCTTGATCTGATCGTTAAAGATCAGCGTCATTGCTATGAGGTTCTCGGTGCCGTCCACCAAATCGGAAGCCCTTATGGCGCAGAAAAAGACTATATCGCTCGACCGAAAAGCAACGGCTATCGTGGCTACTACACCAGCCTCATTACCGCTGAAAATCACAAGATTATGGTTCGGATCTTGACCGAAGATATGCTCCTGGGAAATGAACACGGCTGGGCTTATTTTAACTTCATCAGTCAGGAAAAATTTCAACCATCCTCTCAGCTAGTTTTCCTTCGAGATCTCCCGGCCATTAACTCTAGTACTCAAAATCAGTCAGAGAACTTCATCGATCAAGTTCAAAAAGAAATCCTCTCCGAACGCATGATCGTCTACGTCGATGACGAAAAAACACTCGTGCCCGAAGGCGCCACAGTGCTTGATGCGGTCTTTCTTCAAAAGAAAAGCCAAGCCCTCAAAACGGAGTCTGTTTCACTCAAGGGTGAGACACTCCCCCTTCGTACCAAAGTGAAGCCAGAAATGAGACTGGACACTAAACTCGCTAATACTTCTCAGGCCGCTTGGGACTGGATGGATCTGACGAGTACCGCTCATTCGAAAGTCATCCTTAGGAAAGCCCTTGAGGGCGGATCTAGTGCCGAAAAAATTGCCTATGGGCGTCAGCTCCTTCAGCGAGACTGGGATCTTTATCAGTACGGAGAATTCAGCGATTTCAATGCCCGGCAGTGGCAGCGCATCGAGTTGAAACTCGGATTTACCGACCGCGATGAGCTCCTTTCTTCTATCGCCTCAGGCCTCGTTTCCCCGTTCAATGTCTTCCAGGCCATTCTCCCTGAAAAACAAAGCTGGAATCCATTCAAGCCGAGTTTTTGGCAAGACCCTCGAACCTCTCACATGACCACGGCTCGGTTTAGCCTTGAGGGTGAATATAGAAAAAACAGCGAAGTCGTCGCCCAAGTTCATGAGGCTAAGGCCAAGAATCAAATCATTTTCACCACCGGGCTTCTTAATGAAAAACCAGATGAAAATATTTTTGAGTGGACCATTGATGTAAAAGCCCCTCGGAAAAAGAATCTCCATAACTTTATGGAATCGATTAATAAGATCCCTCGGATCAAGCACGTTGATATCTTGATGTCGAAAGTTCAGGAAAATAAAACCTGGACGCTCGGCGCGCTTGTTGCCATAACGTGGATTCTCCTCGAGCCAGTCCTTACCTGGTTTCAACAGCATCATCTCTTTGACAATCTTCTCCTCAAGAACGTCTTCCTCATCCTGCTTCTCCTCCCCCTTATCTGGTTTAATTTCTTCTTCTCTCAAACCCTTCGAAACTACTCTAGCCGTCTTCGCCGCTCCAAAAAACTCATTGTCTTCAGTGTCCTGATCAACTTCCTCGCGGTTGGAGTCTTTACTTATGCGATTTTTGACCTGGAGCTGATCAATGCCAGCTGGCTCATCCCGATGATGTTCTTCGTTATTAGCTTACTGCCGATAGCTTATAATGTTGAAAACTTAACAATTAAAGACAATAGACTAGGGCGGGAATCTTCTGATTGGAAACAAATTCAAAAAGACAAAATTATTGGTTATAGTGCGAGGTTAGTTGCAGTAATACTGTTTGGAGTAACCCCAGTTGTAGTTAAATATTTTTTTAGTTCCGAAAAAGCCTCAATAGTTATAACTAGCTTAAGTTTTTTGGTCGCAGCAATAATCCTCGCTCCTTTCATAATTTATCACTTAAAAAACAGATCTTGGGACACTAAATCAGGTCTTAATAAAACTTTTCTATTTATAGTGATAACTCATGCGTTTTTTTTCACTTTTTACTTTCTTAGTGTTCAGTTCATAAATGCTAGCAGTGCATCTTTCTTTTTGAACTTAGCGCCAATGCTGGGACTAATTTTTGCAATGTTGTTTTGGCGAAAAAGTATAGATTACTTAAAAAATAAAAACGATTTAATTAAGATCTCTATCGCATTTATGATTGGGTTAGTAGGCGCAACTTTTTTGATATTCAATGGTCAAGGAATACGAGGCACTTCATATTTATATATCGGTGAGTTTTTAGCTACACTCACATTGCTTGCTGATGTTGCAATGACAATTGGGATTATCCAATATGTAAAACTAAAAAACTCATTTTCTGGACTCGCGTTTATAAGTCATTTAATGGTAGCTTTAGCTATATTGTTCCTACCAATTAGCATCTATGGACTAATAAACTATGAATTCAGTATCAATGAGATAATTGGGATATTTATTATTGGTGGTGGGAACCATGTTATTGCACTGTGGCTAGCCTATATCGCCTTTCAGAAAACGGACGGACTAATTAATTACTTAATGCTAAATCTTGCACCATTAGCTGCTCTTTTTGTTGAAGTGGTGTTCTTTGGCTACTCATTAACCTATGCAATTATTATAGGAGGCTTCTTAATAATTGTTTCAACTTCTCTAGCTGAATATGTAAACACACAGAGCCAGAAAAGATCGTTAAAGTCTTCTTTATGATTTCAATAACCACACCATACACACACCTTAAGAATAAATTCAAAAGTTATACTTATCGCTTCATTGCTGTTCTTTTTTTTGGTGCAGGTCCTGTCATTGTTAAGAATGTTTTCTCTACTGAGAAAACCGCTGTATCCATAGTGAGTTTAAGTTTCTTAGCCGGGCTTTTTTTACTCTTTCCATTCATAATTTATCGCTTCAAAAGTGTAAAAAAAAATATTAACAAAAAGCTGAACCTTACATTTTTATTATTAGTAATATTCCAAGTTTTATTTTTTCTTACATACTTTCAAGGCATACAGTTTACAACTGCAACTAATGGCGCATTTTTTCTGAACCTAGCTCCTCCACTCGCTCTAGCTCTTAGTGTTTTCTTGCTCAAGAATAGTAAATACCACTTACCAATTAAAATTGATAAATTTGGTATAACCTCTCTGCTTTTAATTGTAGCTACAGTTTCAGTTTTTATATTTTTCAAATCAGGTGTTTTTTTATCCCCAAATCCGCTTGGAAACTTTTTTTTATTTTTAGCTTTAGTTTTTGACACTATCGCAACTATGCACATCATCCGATATTCTAAGGAACGCAACTCTGCAACTGGTCTAGATTATATTATATTACAAATCGCACTTGTTGCTTTACTACTCTCTCCTTTTGCATTAAACGCAATTCTAATCTATCAATTTTCTTTTTTAGAAATACTTGGAGTTTTCTTTCTTGGCGGCGGATTCCTAGTTTTAGCCATGTGGCTTTCATACATTTCATTTAGGAATAACGATGGACTAACCAACTACATGATATTTGGCTTAATGCCCCTAGTAACACTTTTACTAGAAACTTTATTTTTCGAATTTTCAACTGAAACTGCCTTCTTTTTTGGGACATTGATATTGATACTTATATCACTCGAGCTCCTCCTCTTCACCCACGTGATTCTCAGATATCATCGGCATGAATGGCAGTATATAGTGGTTGGTGGAGTTCGGCAGGGACTGGCGTTTTTGGGAGGGATTGGGGTTTTATGGTTAGGGCACAGATTCTTGATAGAAAATGCGGTATTTGGGCATGCGTATACAACGCTCAAAATTTTGAGCTTGGGCGTCTTTGGTATCGGGACGTATAAAGTCATCAATGAATTTGTGACCAATCAGAGGCTGTACCGGTGGTTGAAGTTTCAAGATGTTGAATCCCTCAAGCAGATCAATAAAGATTTGCTGGAGACGCCTACCTCTCACCAGACCCTCTCAGCGCTCAACAAACACCTTGAGACGACTTTTGGGGAGCGGACGAGC
>CALIGR010000191.1 GCA_938021445.1 uncultured Candidatus Altimarinota bacterium | reverse complement strand
GATGAACCTAATGCTTGGACAAATGACGCCGACTGAAAGTTCACTTATGGATAAAGCCCTTTTCCAGGCTTATTCTATCAAAGGAATTACGTACGATACTCCGAAACCACACGAGTTTGAGATGCCAACGATGAAAGATCTAAAAAGCGTCTTGGAGACCATGGACGGTGGAAAAAGCCTGGCTATCCGACTTGAAAAATATACCGAAGGGACTTTTGCCGGTCTTTTCTCTGATCAAACGAATGTCGATATGAGTTCTGGACTGGTCTGTTTTGGAATCCGAGATCTAGAAGACTCGCTTCGACCAATTTCTATGCATATCTTGCTCAACTACATCTGGAATCGAGTCCGATCCGAGATGAAACGACGAGTCCTCGTCATCGATGAAGCCTGGAATATTGTCCAGCACGATGACTCTGGTCGATTTTTACACAACCTCTGTAAACGAGCTCGTAAATACTATCTTGGAATCTCAACCATCACTCAGGATGTAGAAGATTTCATGCGCAGTCCTTGGGGAAAACCGATCATTACCAATTCATCGATGCAGTTGCTTTTGCGCCAAGCCCCTTCCGCAACAGAAATTTTGAAAAAAACCTTCAATCTCACCGATCAGGAGAAATACTTACTGCTCAACTCCGCTGTCGGACAGGGGTTATTCTTTGCAGGGAACCAACACGTTGCCATCCAAATCATCGCCAGTTACGGTGAGCACAAGATCGTCACGACCAATCCAAAAGAGATTCTTATGCAGGGTTAGGCTCTTAAAATGGATAAATTTAAAGCCTTCGAGCCACAAGCCGCTAAAGATGATCTAGATCTGGGTGAGGTCATTGAAACCGCTGGGAATGTTTTGATCCGAAGGGTTAAAACTGACGTGTATGAAATCATTAATGCTGATGGTTTTTGGCTTCCGGCTGAGACTGAAACAGCAAAAGCTATCATCAAAAGTGAAATCAAAAACCAACATCATGAAATAATCAAAAAAAGAAACGAAGATCTTGCCAAAGCTTTTAAGGCTTTCTGGGAAGAGGCTATTTTGCCAAATAAAGCCCAATTTGGTACTGAACTCGACGAACTGAAAGAGCGACGACTCACTAAGAATGCGGAAAGAGTAAAAAAAATTGAAGCATTTAATGAAGGCGATGATGACTCTAAGGTATCTCTTACGCTGACACCGTTCTTAGTCGCCGAATTTAATAACCTTAACAGCTTACTGGTCGCCCGATGGAAAGTGTTCTTTGAGACGGAACTGGATCCATTACTTAAAGAGGAAATTCTTGAGGGATTTCAAAAAGCCCCAACTGAAATCAAAAAAGAAGAAGTCTCAAAAACACCGGAACTACATGGCTTTGAAGGAGGGACCAATACCGTCTTGAATCGATTTTTAAAACCGATTATTACCCTCCTTGAAAAATCTGGTACAACTGCCCCCAAAGAACAGGCTATGTATATTCAAAACTCGGCCCACTTATGGTTACTCAGCTCTCAAGTTGATCTTCCTCATCTTAGCGGTAGTGATCAGTGGCAAAGCCTTGAACCGTACGAAATCGATACTAAAAATCGGCGCATCAATTTTTCCCAAGCTGCTAAGAATCATTTACAAGAAATGAGGTCTCAGTCAAAAAGACAATGTCCAGCTCGAGGCAGCATGGTAAATATTGGTGATGACTCTGAACGAAATCTAATCCAGGATGTAGTACTTTGGTTGTGTGAAAGAGGTTCAGCTCAAGTCACGGAACAAGCCAAATAAATTCTTTGGCAAAAGAAGACAGAAGAGCCCTAAAAACTACTAGAACTACATTGAAGCAAAAAGTGGATGCTGGACAAGATGTCCAGTTGGAATTTCATCTGAGAAATGCTGAGCCATAAGCGCTTCAAGCTGATATTTAAAATCTCCTTTCTGATTAACACGAAAAACCTGATACCCCATCTTTGAGTGGTAACCATCCCTTTCTTCTTTTTTTCGTGAAGACTTGCTTTGTGGGTCTAACTCAACGATCAAACTATCCTCAATAACAATGTCACATTCATAACGACCAATGTTTACGTTCGCTTCGACCTTTAAATCAGGATAATTTGATCTAAAAAACTCTATAGCCAGTGACTCATATGGAGTAACCACACCTAAAGAGCTTCCGACATATTTAAATTGATTGCTCAACCACTCCGGACACTCATCTTCTAATCCATTTTTGACTATAGCCGCGTGTACTAACTCTAAATCTCCCATTATAAAACGAACCGATTCCCCTCCAAGAATAGAATCAAGGCGTCGAGCAATATCTTGGTAGTTACCGGACCAAACAAAATCTGGCAGCGAAGCCAGTGCTCTTTCCGAAATAGAAGTATAAAACAGCCTGATCCATCTATCTTCCATAGGAGTGTCCCAATCTTCAATAACCTTTTTATTTCTCTTTTGGTGGTCTGGTTTACTGGTTTCGACAGCCTTTTCTCTCTTTGGTTCACCCTCAGAATCCAATGGTAAATTCTCAGAAATTAAAGCTCTCGCTATTTCCGAGACAGACTCCTGTAGTATTTTTAACTTCTCCCTATCGGTCGTCGATTTAGTTTTCAAATTAGTCGCCTTAAACAAACGGCAAAGTTCTTGATATACATGCTTTTGTGAAGCTTTGTCTTCGGTGGCCTTTAAACAAGCTATTTTAAAAGACTCGCAAGTCGCGAGTAGCCTTACATATATTTTCGCATCAACTACCGCTTCCGATAAGCTATAATCATCTGGCGACCTTTCTCCTATTGAGTAAAGCCTATCGGGAAGTAATCTATAATCAACTGACACATTGTCTATTTAGCTCTTTTTAGGAAAAACACAAGACTCTTAATTCAAATTAGTTTAAAAAATTTCACAAAAAAGATCCTAAAAGTAGAGTCGATTTGTTATGCCACCCAAACTAAGTCTGCTTATTTTTAACGAGATAGAAGATGTCAAAGAAGACACCTTTGATGTGATTAATCAAAAGCCTAAAAAAGTGGCGCCTGAAAAACATAAGGCCGCAGCGGTGAAAGGGTTTCGGTTTTTTAAGCACCCCGTGTTTTTAATCACACGAGCTTTGTTTTTACTCATCCCTTTTTTGCTCATCTTGATTGGGGTTCAGATGATCCCGAGCGATCAACTGAGCCTTATTAACAAAAGTTTTCTAAGCTTCACTACGATCTTTGCATATGTGATCTTATTGTTAAGAAATTATGTCTATTGGCGGATCAATAGTTATCTTATCGTCCCAGAGGAAGGCTTGTACATCTTTAAAGCGAAGGGACTTTTTTCGCTCTCGAGTGAGAATGTCCCGTTTAATAAAATCAGTACCTTTGATCACAACAAGTCTGGTTTTGGGAGTCAGATTTTTGGCTATGGAGATATCATGCTGGCGAGTATAATCACCAACAAAGAAACGGGAGCTGGGGCCAATATTGTGCTGAAAAAAATACTCAACCCAAGACAGGTCATCGCGCAGATGAAAAAACTCGCACATAACGATGAAGATCATAGTACTTCTGAAACTCTTTAGCCCTCACAAATCATGCAAAATTTTCTTGTCTCTAGCATTGGCGCTTTTGTTTTTTTTATCGCCATGATTTATTTTTATTTTTTGTGGAAGAAAGTGAAAGATTTCTCTGAATATCATCCTTCGCTCAATGTCAGTAAAAAAGTCGTGTTACTGACTTTACTCGTCACGTTTGTGGGCTTAGCTGGATTTTCATTCTCGATTATCAGAATCTTTGGTCTGTCATAGTTTAAAGCCGACTCCCCCTTCGTCATCAAATTGTTTCTCGACGTTGAACTCATCCTCTAATTGAGTCACTCTTTTTTTAGGCTTGTAGTCTCGCACTACTATTGCTTCATCTTCTAGCCTTCGCTCAACT
>CALIGR010000190.1 GCA_938021445.1 uncultured Candidatus Altimarinota bacterium | reverse complement strand
TTTTCAATAAGATTTTTAACCAATTTAGCGTCAAAATCATCAGAAGCCTCAAGGATGATCACATCAACGTTTTCTCCCATTTTCTCAAAAAATTCAGCATTAGGGATGATGGCTAGGTTTCCAAAATGAACTAAGGCCAGGTCTTCTGTAACGGTTTTGAAAACTACATTGTTCTGTTCGTCCGAATAAAAACTAGAAATAAGAACACCGTTTATCTCAAACTCGCCTGGAAGACTTAAGTTTTTTCCAGATGAAAATTTATCTTTATTTTTTGGCGCGGAGTACAAAGCAAAGTTAGAGTCTTCTTTTTCAGAAGGATTAAAGCTATAACTATTATCCTTAGTTTTCACTGAAAAAGTGGAGCCGTCTCGTTGTATTTTCATGGGGTTCTGCTAAATTTCTCGCAAATTTTAACTGAATGCAGCCGCCTGTACAATGAAAAAGTTGATCGATAAAAACATTCCTAACTACAAGTTCTCAGCGCAGCTGGCTCAGCAAATCGTTGATGACTATTTGAAAGATTCGGACACCTTCGTCTTATCTCTACAAGGTGGCCTCGGCGCTGGAAAGACTTTCTTTGTACAGGAAATGCTCAAACACTTGGGCGTAACTGAGGAAATCAACTCGCCTACATACACTCTCGTCAACGAGTACGAGGTGGAGAAGCAGCGCTACGCGCATTTTGATTTTTACCGGATGTCGGATCCCAATGACTTTTTTGCTCGAGGGTTTCAGGATATGGCTGATGATGAAACAGTTTCTTGCTTCATTGAGTGGCCTCAAAAACTCTCAGAGGAAGCTAAATCAGCCTTTACAGGTAAAAAGTATGTCCTCACCATCGATTTTGGTATTGGCGTCGGAATGCGAAAAGTGAAGCTTTTAGAGGAAGCCTAAAATATCCACCACCAGAGCCCAGCGAAGAGTAGGGAAGACCCGAGGACAATTAAGATCACGGCTAGGTTTTCAGGGAATGTTGAATTCTCTACTTTGTTTCCTCGTTCGATAAGGTCTTCGGTTGGATACTTTTCCCACTTTTTAGGCATTTCATAATTTTTTTAAAATAAATCAGAATTAAGCAGTTACTCTTAGGCTCTTACTGGAGCGGCTCTAACGGGGACTACATTTGAGCTATTATCATTTGAATCTGAGAAGATGATGCTCGGATTGATACCTTTCTCGGTAATGACGATTTTAGAGTTATTTACCAGGCTTGATTCAGTAACTTCGAGGGCTTTAAGTTTTTGTGCATTGGCTTTGAAGGTTTCTTCAGCGGCGTTATTGACGAGTCGAATCGCTTCAGCTTCTCCTGTAGCACTTTCGATCTGAGCTCGCTTATCGGCTTCAGCTTGGATGACAACCGCCTCGGCGACTTGTTTGGAGGCTTCTTTCTCGGCAATAGCTCGAGTGATCTTAGCTTCTTTTTCTCGTTCGGCGGTGACGACCATATCCATAGCAATCTGCACATCTTGTGATGGCTGAATATCTTGAAGTTCGACTCGAAGAATATCAATACCCCAGCTCTCCGTTTGAGTATCGAGTTCTTGCTCGATCCGAGCGTTGATGGTTTGTCTCTGAGCATTAACTTCGACGAAGTTCATTTCCCCAACGATAGAACGAAGCGTGGTTTGAGCGAGCGAAGAAATAGCCCAAGCGTAGTTATTAACGTTATAAAGAGCTTTCAGTGGATCGTGTACTTTGTAGTAAACGACACCGTCAATACTCAAGTTTAGATTGTCTTTGGTGATCACGGACTGCTTCATCAGGTCAATCTGTGTTTCGGCGATATTGATCCGGTAGACTTTATCAATAATAGGAATGGTCCACTTAAGCCCTTGAGTGAGAGTCGTGTTGTATTTTCCAAAACGCTCCACAACGCCTTTTTCGATAGGTCGGATGGTTCGAAACCCAGTTAGAATGATAACAAAAAGAACGAAGAGGAGGATGAAAATAGGAGTCATTTTAAAAGTGGGATTTTAAGTCATCTACAATGCTAGAAGCTTTTGGAGACCAGCGCAAAAATTTTTTTAGTTAATTTAATTTTGCAAAAGTTAATGGAGCTCGTATTTTTTTAAAAATTACAAATTGAGCTTTTGCTTCATGATTAGACCCGTGAAACTCGAAGACGCCTCTCGAATAAGTGAAATCTATAATTATTATATTCTCAATGCGACGGTAACCACTGAAGAAGTCGAAGTCTCAGAGGCCGAAATATTAGAGCGAATTAAGCGTAATCTAAACAAAGGATTTCCTTGGCTCGTTTACGAGTTGGACGGCGAAGTAGCGGGATACAGCTATGGAAGACCCTGGCGAACCCGTTCGGCTTATCGGTATACGGTTGAGGTTTCGTTTTATTTAAACCCGGAGGTAACGGCAAAGGGCATTGGAAGTCAGCTGATGACCGCTATGTTAGAAGAACTAAAAAAAGGAAATAAGTGTTGTGCCGCAATGGCGAGTATTCCGCTTCCAAATGATGCGAGCCAGGGGTTGTGCGAAAAATTTGGTTTTAAAAAAGTAGCCCATATTGAGAAAGTGGGCTACAAATTTAATAAGTGGTTAGATCTAGGATTTTGGCAGTTAAGGCTGAAAGCAAATCCGGAAGACTAACGTTTATTAACGTTGTTGATCTTATAGACGATATCAGCGGCTTCACCTCGAGAAATGGGCTCATGAGGTCGTACGGTCCCACCGACTATTTCGGTGAGGACATTTTGAGATTTTGCGAGTAAGAAGTAAGGCGAAAACCAAGCTGATTTTGGAGTGTCGGTGTAAGGGTCGTTGCTAACCTGCGGCAGTGGTAAGTCTCGAGTCGCAATCGCCATTTTTAGCAGTTCGGCTCTGGTAACGGTATTCCCCGGTTTAAAACTTCCGTCTGGGTATCCCTGCACAATATTTCGGAAGAAAGCGGTGGCTACGTAGTTATGGAACCAGTGATTTTTAATGACATCAGTGAAAGTGTGTTTTTTAGATTCTACACTAATTTTATTCGCTTCTATGATGATCTTAAGCGCCTCGGCTCGATTGAGTGTGTTATCCGGTTTGAAGCTTCCATCTGGGTAGCCTTTTACCACTCCGTTTTCTTTGAGACTTCGGATAGCGGTCGCGTACTTGTGCCCAGCGGGTACATCTTCAAAAACTTCTGGGCGAAGACTTTGTGATTTGACCTCTCCGTGTGTACTGACCGCAACGAGTTTGAAAGGGTACTCACTTTGAGTTTTTACGGTGACTTGCGCTTCGTTGTTTTTAAAGTCATTGGCCGTCAGTATTTTTGGAAAAACTTCAGCTTTGTCTTTAAGCGTTGAAGAAAGATTGATACTTCCGGCAGAAGCCACAAGATTCGCCTCGTTGATCTTAATGATAATCGTCTCATCTTGTCCTGGGACATAGGTTCGATCTGTCTCAAACTGAATTTCCAGTTTTTTCTTATACATTTCGTCTTGCTCATTTACACGAGCGGGAAGTGCTTTTTCTATATTCACAACAACTTCAGTGGGTTCTACTTTAATTGGCTCTGGTGTAGGTACTGGTTCCGGCCTAACCACAACAGGTACTGCGACTGGTGCTGGTGTTATTGTTTCTGATTTCGGCGCACTCGCTTTAAGCGCTGCCAGTTGAGCCGCACTTGGCTCAGTGGTATTGTCTATGACTTGAACAGGAACAGCTGAAACGACTAAGTTTTCTTGTTTAACGACTCCACTGGGCCCATTGAAATTTTCAAACTGGGCAATGAAATTAAACGGGTGAACGGTATACTTGATGGCGTTGCTTTTTCCATATCCATTTCTGACCGCATCAAAAGTCGAGCTGTATCCAGCGGCTTTCATGTCATTCCAGTCAAAAGGCCAGTAGGGGATAAAAGGCGCGGTTGATCGATCTATTTGAAAATGCAGATGTGGCGCGGTTGAGAACCCGGTATTTCCTGATTTCCCAAGCACTTGTCCTTTGGTGATTTGATCGCCCTCTTTTACCTGCGTCTCGGACATATGCGCATAAGTAGCGATAAGTGTGGCTTTTTGACTTGGGTTTTGGGGATCGGGAATATTGATATGGGCAACGGAAACTGATTTTCCAAATCCAGTCGTTAGATTCCCAACTTTATAGACAATCCCATTGGCAATTGAGTGAAGCGGCGTTCCAACCGGAATCTTGATATCAATACCCGGATGAGAGCCTGAATTTTCAGTCCCATCGAGTTTGTAGTTTCC
>CALIGR010000189.1 GCA_938021445.1 uncultured Candidatus Altimarinota bacterium | reverse complement strand
AATCTGCTTGCCGGCTTTTTTAACGTTCTGAAAAACTTCCTCATTGAGTTTCATCTGGGTATGATTAAACCATGCATCAAGATAAAACTAAAGTTTTCTTTTTTGGAACTCCTCATATCGCGGTTCCAAGTCTTGAGGCTTTAGCTCAAGATGAAAAAATAGAGATAGTAGGCGTTGGTGTTTTCCCTGATAGAAAAGTTGGGCGGAAACAAGTGCTTACGCCTTGCGCGGTAAAACAGGCCGCCTTGGACTTAGATCTCCCAGTTTTTGAGATTAAAGACAAAGCTGAACTCGCCCAGGTTTTTGAAACTCATGATTTTGATCTAGGCCTGGTGATCGCTTTCGGAATGATTTTCCCAGAAGCTATACTCAGTATTCCCGTACTCGGCGTTGTTAACGTACACTTTTCACTTCTACCTCAATACCGAGGAGCTTCACCTGTGCAGTCCAGTATCCTAAATGGAGACGAGGTTTCAGGGATCACCTTTCAGCAAATGGTCAAAGCCCTTGATGCTGGAGATATACTCTTTCAGGAAAGCTACCCAATCAAAGATATGGGGACGACCGAATGTTTTGATGTGTTTGCCCGACTCACGGCTAATATTTTACCAAAATTTATTCAAGATTTAGAAACTCAAAAAATCACGCCTATTCCACAAAATGAAGACGACGCTACCTTTTGTGGAAAGTTTCAAAAATCTGACGGAGAAGTCTTTCCCAAAGAAGAAACCGCTACCGCGATCTATCAAAAATACTTAGCGTTTGATTTGTGGCCTGGCGTTTTTTGTATGACCGACTTAGGCCCCGTAAAGCTTAAGAAAATAAGTAAGCCTGAAAACGACAAGGCTTTCAGGCTTCGTTGTGCTCAAGATACTGAGCTATTTTTAGAAACCATTCAGATTCCAGGGAAAAAACCTCAGCCGGTCAAAGACGCGCTCAACGGACATCCTGAACTATTTAATCAGTACCAATCATGAAATCTTCCGAAAAAGATAACAAACAAATTATTCACACGCTTAAAGATTTATTACTGGTGCTAAATTTTTTATTTCTGACACTCGTTTTTTTATTCAGCCTCACTTGGTTTGTGACTTTCCCCGTTCTCAGTAGTTTTTTGTTTTGGTTTTTAGTACTTCTGAGTCTCGGACTTGGATACGCTCATTGGTGGCTTATCAAAAACACCGTTGATCTCAATCAGCTTAAAAAGTTTATAACCAGAGACGTAAAATTTTAATGCACTACTATCAGGTTTACACCAAAAACACTCCCGAACCACTGACCTGGTCTAGTCTTCAAAAACTACATGTCGGGGCAAGGGTCCGTGTGCCTTTTCGGGGTAAATCTAAAATTGGGATCATAGTAAAATCAGTGACTAAGCCTGAATTTAAAACGTTAGAAGTTTTAGAAATTTTAGACAAAGATTTTATTCCCACATTTTATATCACTTGGACTTACGATCTCGCTGAGAAGCATTTTTCAAATATTAATAAAATTTTCTCACTCTTGCTCCCAGATGAATTTTTACAGAAAATAGATCCCGTTAAGAAGTCTGTTTTTTACCAAATCAACGCGCAAAAAAAAGACACCATCTGGCGGAGTGAAGGGCAGAAGCACATTCAGAAAATACTAACCGAAAATCTAGAAGTTTCAGAAATAGAAATTTTGAAAGTAGTGACCAAAGCGACACTGCAAAACTTAGTCAAAAACGAATCTATTCTCAAAAAATCAGGCAGTACTAAACCTGGAATTACTTTGGACTTTGAAACTAAATCTAAACTGGCAGTTCTGACCAAACCCCAACAACAAGTCCTCACCGAAATCAATCAATCGAAAATACCTTCGCTTCTCTGGGGGATAACCGGCTCTGGGAAAACCGAGATCTACAAGCATCTGGCGTCTCAGTCTGCCGGGCAGATTCTTTTGCTCGTTCCAGAGATTGCGTTGACGCCACAACTGCTCAGTCAGTTTTATTCACTGTACCCAGATGCGATTGCCGTCTGGCATTCTAAGCTTTCGGCGGGACAGAAAGTACAAGAGTGGGCTCGAATTAAATCAGGAGAAGCAAAAATTTTGATCGGGACCCGCTCAGCCGTCACGGTGCCTTTTAGAAATCTAAAGACCATCATCATCGATGAAGAGCACGAGTGGACGTATAAAAGCGAAACTAGTCCTCGCTTTCAGATGCACGACTTAGTTAGGGATTTAGCGGCTCACTTTGAGGTGAAGATTATTTTGGGCTCAGCCACCCCACGGCTTGAGTCGTGGCATAAAGCCAAAGACGGCGAGTATCAGCTTATAAAGCTCACTGAGAAGCCCTTTAGCTCGCACCCACCGAATATCCATATTATCGATCTCAAGTCGGAGCATAAAAGAGGCAACTACTCCCCTATCTCGGGAACCCTTAGACAACAAATCATAGAGACGCTTCAGAAAAAAGAACAAGTGATCCTCTTTCTCAATAAGCGAGGTTTCGCCAGTAGCACCCTTTGCGTTAGCTGCGGGCATAATTTTCAGTGTCCTCACTGTGACACCCCTCTCAAGGCTCATGGAAGTTTTCAACAAAAGAAAAAATTTTTATGTCATTACTGCGGGCATCTGGAAAAGTTCCCTGAGCAGTGTCTTCACTGCCAGACCGAAAATTTTGAGTTTAAGGGCTGGGGTACTCAGCAGCTCGAGCAGATCTTGCAGCATGATTTTCCAAGCGCCAAAGTGCTTCGAGCGGATCGAGATACAATCACGGGCAAATCTGATTTTGAAAATCTCTGGCGTGATTTCAGTGATCACAAAGCCGATATCTTACTCGGCACCCAGATGATCACGAAGGGCTTAGATTTTGGGAAAGTAAGCTTGGTCGGGATTATTTCCGCTGACACGGGGCTTAACCTCCCGGACTTCAGAGCTGAAGAGCGTGTCTGGCAGCTCCTGCTCCAGGTTATGGGGCGGACCGGTAGACGCGATACCCCCGGCAATATCTGCCTCCAGACGTTTAATCCAGATCATCGAGTCTTTCAGTTTCTTTCTCCACTTAAGGTTCCTGAGTTTCTCGATCAAGAGCTTGTCTCCAGATCACAGCACCAGTTCCCTCCCCTGGCTCATCTCTGCAAACTCACTTTTGTCGATCCGAAGAAAGAAGTGAGCTTTGTTGATTCACAAAATATTTTTAAAAAAATTCGAGAAATAAAAACCGATGCTATTTTAGAGGTTACCTGGGCGCCTGGGTTTTTCCCTCGTCTTCATGGGAAGTACTGGTTTCACGTCTTCATCAAGTCTGACTCGCACAAATCACTCCATCGATTTGTACAGGATCTCAACTTAGACAAAAACGTCCGAATTGATATGAGTCCGATTAGTTTGTTGTAAAGTGACCATTCAATTTCACTTGAGTTATTTTTTTATTATTAACCCCATAAATATAAGATTTTTTGTTGTTAAAACTGAAGTTTTGCTGAAGTGTTACCGCTCTAAATCTCGATAAAAGTTTTTATGGCTACCAAGGGCTTCAAGAATAATGGTTTTTTCCGAGATCTTAAATTCATAGGCAAGTAGTATGAGCTGATTTAAAACTTTAAATTTTATAACTCGAGTCCGAGCTAATGCTCCTTTTTTGGGCACCCCTTTTAAGGGATCCTCTAATAAACCTCTTATCTCATCTTTTATAACAGATTGTTGAGATGGGTGAAGTTTCTTGAATTGCTTTTGAAAACGGTTTTTTTGAAGCAGTTTAATCATCCAAAGAAAATCCAGTTGGCAGAGTTTCCTCTGATTTAGCGATCAAAATATCTCTTATCAGTTGGTACGGTAGATCTGGGTTGTCTTCAGCAATTTGACCAATTTCAGCCCAATGAGTTAACTGCTTTGGGATTGATCTATTATTTACTGCTGCATATTTTTTTGCATCAGCGACTATTTCTGATGGTAGTTTTACGGCAACACTCATAATTAAAGATTAATTATTTTAATGATAATTCAGAAAGAAACTTTTTACAACTTTTTAAAACTTTTAAATATTGATAATAAAAAAACCAGAACAGAGGTCCTGGCTTTTTCAATATATTACAAACACCTGAGATTCCCCGGTCAAGCCGGGGAATGACATTAAAGCTTCTCATAGCTTTACCACTCAAGAGAGCCTCCTGTTTGGTATTCAGTCACTCGAGTCTCGAAGAAGTTTTTTTCTTTAGAAAGATCCATGATCTCTGACATCCATGGGAATGGTGACTCAACGTTGTAGACCGTCTCAAGACCAATCCGCTCAAGTCGTCGATCAGCAATGTATTTTACATAATCCTGAACCGTATCAGATCTTAGTCCGAGAATTCCTCGCGGAAGGGCATCTGCCGCGTAGTTACACTCAAGTTGAACCGCTTCTTGAATGGTCTCACTTACGGTTTTCTTAAACTCTGGCGTCCAGATTTCTGGATTTTCCTCAACGATCGTGTTGATTAGATCCGCTCCAAAATTTACATGGATCGACTCGTCTCGCATGATGTATTGAAACTGTTCTCCAATTCCCACCATTCGATTATTTCTCATGAGTGAGAGCAACATCACAAACCCAGCGTAGAAGAAGATTCCTTCCATGATGATATAGAAACCGATCAGATCAAAGACAAATTTTTGAATGTTTTCAGGCGTGTCAGTCTTAAAGTTTGGATCAAAAATTGACTGAGTTAGTTTTACGACAAACTCATCTTTTTCTTTCACCGTTGGAACCGTGAGGTACATATTGTAGATCTCATCTGGGTCCAGGCTGAGTGTATCACAGCAGTAGATAAACGTATCGGTATGGATCGCTTCTTCAAACGCTTGTCTGAGAAGATACTGTCTACACTCAGGATTGGTTACATGTGGGTAAGCGGCGAGCACTATGTTATTAGCGGTCAGGCTTTCTGCGGTAGAAAAGAATCCAAGATTCCATAAGATCATTCGACGCTCATCGTCAGACAGACCGTCTTCAGATTTCCAGAGTTCGATGTCTCGTTGCATTGAGACTTCTTCGGCTGTCCAGTTATTAGCGACTCCTTGCTTGTAGTATTCCCGTGCCCAAGGATAGGTAAATGGGAGGATCTTATTTGGATCAATAGAAGAATTATTGATAATTCCTTTTTTCTTATTTGAGTTAAGTGAGCCATCGTTGGCTGGTGGTTGAGTTGAATCGGTCATAGTTAGGAGTGAAAGTTAAATTTAGTATTAAGTTTTTTTAAAAATTAGAACCTACTGGCAGCTCTCGCAGCCTACGTCGTTCATAAGTGCAGCGGTTACGGCCGCAGCAGAAGCTGGGGCTGGTGCGGCGGTAGTCATCGTTGGTGCTGGAATGGCACTAACCGCTTCTACGGGCTTATCCGTTGCGGTTGGTTTTGAAAAGTCTCGCTTGTGTGTTCCTTTCGTGTTAACCGTTGATTTTTCCACCTGAGTCGCCGCCAGCGTTCGTAAGTAGTAGGTAGTTTTTAAACCGTATTTCCAAGCATTAACATAAATATCCGCAATATCTTTCCCGCTCGTTCCTCGATAGAAGATGTTGGTAGACTGAGCCTGATCGAGCCATTTTTGTCTCGCCGAAGCGTGACGTATAACCCAGTTAGAACTGATCTCAAAAACTTCTTTAAATCGACTTCGAAGCGTGAACGGGATCGCGTCAATTTCCTGAACCGAACCATCGTTCATTTTCAGTTCTTGGTACATGTCGTTGTTCCAGAGTCCCGCTTCTTTGAGCGCTTCGACTAAGAAGGTGTTGATCACCGTAAACTCTCCACCCATATTAGATTTCACATAAAGGTTTTTGTAGATCGGCTCAGTACAAGGGATACATCCCGCAATGTTTGAAATCGTCGCCGTTGGCGCGATCGCCATCGTGTTACTATTTCGCATACCGTGCGCTTGGATATGTTCTCGCACCGGCGTCCAGTCTTTCTTCATCGTCTTCGTCATTAAGACCTCTTGGCCTCTTTCTTTCTCGAGTAGTTCTACCGTATCAATCGGTAATAGATTTCGATCCCATTTTGATCCTTTGAAAGACTGATAAGCCCCTCGTTCTTTAGCCAGTTCTGAACTCGCCAGAATGGTTTGATATGAAATTTCTTCCATCAGCTCATCAGAGAAATCCACCGCTACGTCACTATCAAAATCAAGTCCTTTAAGATAAAAAAGGTCAGCCAGCCCCATCATCCCGAGTCCAACTGGACGGTGCTTCATGTTTGAAGTTTTTGTTTCAGGGGTTGGATAAAAGTTTATATCAACAACGTTATCGAGCATTCGCATGGCGACTTTGATAGTCTTGGCCATTTTCTCACGATCGAGCTCATTGGTGTCTTTATTGAAATGCTTAGAAAGATTAAGCGATCCAAGATTACAGACGGCTGTTTCTGTTTCTGAATTATTAAGCGTGATCTCTGTACAGAGATTTGAATCATGAATAACTCCAACATGATCTTGAGGTGATCTGACGTTACAAGGATCTTTAAACGTGATCCACGGATGACCGGTTTCAAAAAGCATCGTCACCATTTTTCTCCAAAGATCTCGGGCTTTCATTTTTTTGGCAATATGCATGTGCCCATCTTCGCCTTTTTTCTCATACTCCATGTATTTTTCCTCAAACGCTTTTCCAAAAATATCGTGTAGCTCTGGCACTTCATCAGGAGAGAATAGTGTCCAGTCGCCATCTGATTCTACCCGCTTCATGAAGAGATCAGGGATCCACGAGGCGGTATTCATGTCATGCGTCCGACGTCGATCGTCTCCCGTATTTTTACGAAGTTCTAAAAACTCTGGAAAGTCGGCATGCCAGCATTCTAGATAAGAACAAACCGCTCCTTTTCGTTTTCCACCCTGATTTACGGCTACGGCTGTATCATTTACAATTTTCAAGAAAGGAATCACCCCTTGTGATTTTCCATTCGTTCCGTGGATTCGTGATCCAGTCGCTCGGATCCGTGTCCAGTCATTCCCGATACCCCCTGCCCATTTTGAAAGCTGAGCGTTGTCCGCGATCACTTTAAAAATATGATCGAGTGAATCACTTACCGTTGAGAGATAACAAGAAGAAAGCTGTGAGTGCGTTGTTCCCGCATTAAAGAGTGTTGGAGTTGAGCTGATGAAGTTCAGCGTTGAAAGGTTGTTGTAAAAATCAATCGCATACTTTTCTCGATCTTCTGCCTTTTCTGCCAAGGCCAGGCCCATTGAAACTCGCATCCAGAAGTGCTGAGGCGCTTCAATTTTTTCTTCATTAATATGAATAAAGTATCGATCATAAAGTGTCTGAAGCCCTAGGTAGTTTAGTTCTCTGTCTCGTTCTGGCTTGAGCGCATTTGTAATT
>CALIGR010000188.1 GCA_938021445.1 uncultured Candidatus Altimarinota bacterium | reverse complement strand
GGCTGAAGCGAGTTCTTGATAGACCTGAATCTTCTCATCACTGTTGGGGATGAAGCTTGGGGGAATGTAAGCCGAAAGAGGAATCTCAACGGTGACATTCTCTTCTTCCTCAATATCAGCACTCACTTCACCACTCTTGATCTCCTCAACGGTTTTTTGGAGCATCCGCATGAAGTGCGAAACCCCTGTATCCTTCATCGCTCCAGACTGATTAGCGCCAAGGATTTCCCCAGCTCCACGGATCTCAAGGTCTTTCATCGCGATTTGAAATCCAGCTCCAAGCTCAGAAGCCTCAACGATGGCTCTTAACCTTTTTTTCGCGTCCAGCTCAAGCTTTTGCCCTTGGTAGAGAAAATAGGCGTACGCCTGAGATCGGCCTCGACCAACACGGCCTCGGAGCTGGTAGAGCTGAGAAAGACCAAACTTATCCGCTCGGTTTACAAAAAGCGTATTGGCATTGGGGAGATCAATCCCGTTTTCAATAATTGTAGAGGCCACTAATACATCAGCTTCTCCGTCTTTAAATTGGCGAATGCGCTCCTCCAGATCATGTGGGCTGAGTTGGCCGTGAGCGACAATAAATTTTGCCTCAGGGATTAGTTCACGCATTTGTGCCGTTTGTGACTCGATGGTCTTTACTTGGTTGTGCAAAAAATAAACCTGGCCACCTCGTTTTATCTCAAGTAAAATTCGTTCTCTGATTAAGTTTAAGTTGTACTTTCTGACCTCGGTAACGACCGGGAGTCGGCCTGGTGGCGGCGTGGTTATAGTAGAAACATCCTTTAGCTTATTGAGACCCATATGAAGGGTCCTCGGTATAGGGGTCGCGGTAAGGGTCAAAATATCCACATTAGCTCTTAGATTTTTAAGCCGTTCTTTTTGTTTTACTCCAAAGCGCTGTTCTTCATCGACGATCAAAAGCCCTAAATCTTTAAATTTAATATCTTCAGAAAGAAGACGATGAGTTCCAATAACAATATCAACAAGTCCAGCTTCTAGATTTTTGAGTATTTTTTTCTGTTCCGCCGGAGTCTGAAATCGAGACATGAGCTCGACACGGATGCCATATTTTTTGTCAGCCACTCGCTTAAGAAAACCTTGGTAGTGCTGTTCGGCCAGAATCGTAATTGGGGCTAAAATCGCACACTGTTTCCCTGACCGGAAAGCTTTAAAGGCCGCCCTCATAGCGATCTCAGTTTTTCCAAATCCAACGTCTCCACAGACCAAGCGATCCATTGGTTTTGGTTTCTCCATATCTATCCGGACGTCTTCCCAGGACTGTCTTTGTCCAGGAGTAAGCTCATAAGGAAAAGCCGCACAAAAGTCATCCATCATGTCATCATTGGCATCATAGTTATGACCTTTCTCCAATTCTCTTTTGGCGTAGAGTTTAAGGAGTTCTTGGGCTATTTTCTCCGTCTCAGCTTTTATCTTTCGCTGCATGGTTTGCCATTCAGCTCCGCCAAGTTTAGTAAGTCTTGGCTCGTCATTTCCGACAAATTTTGAGACTTTCTCAGCTGATTCAACGGGGACAAATAAACGATCGGTTCCAGCGTATTCTAGTTTTAGGTATTCTCTCAAGTCATTGGTCTGGCCACGTTTTTGGATGCCATCAAAGCGAGCCAATCCATGGTCTAGGTGGACCACAAAATCCCCAGGTTTTAGAGAATTGATCAGTCCAAGATTCATTCCCGCGATGGTTTTTTTCTGCCGAGAGGTTCGCTTAAACTGAAAAATCTCACGATCGGTGAGGAAAAGTAAGTTGTGATCGTTATTCTGAAAAGAATGAGGAAGGTGTTCTCCATCAGCTGCACAAATAAGATTCACCGTTGACTGAAAGACCTCATTGTCTTCGACAAACATCATCTCGTTTTCTTTCAAGATGTTTTTCATGGCCTCAAGCTTCTTGGTCATGATGACGACCTTAAATTCTCTTCTAAGCCGTTCTTTTACGTCTACAACAAAGTCTTGAAGTGTGTAAAAAGGAAGAACCGAGAAAAAATTTAGATGAAAAAATAACTCATCATCTTGAGGGAAAGTGGTGAATTTTATCTGAGAAAAGTTCCCCTCAGGCAGTACTTCAGATTCAAGATCATCGGCAATAAAGAGGCAGTCTTTGGTGTTTTTAAGATAATCAGAAAGTTTTACCTGGCAGTCTTTTGCTTCAATCTCTACCGGTAGTATTTCTATCGATTGAACCGTTTTAGCTTTTATTTTTTCAGCATCTAATCCTTGAGGGTAAGTCGTGATCTGCTCGATTTCATCACCAAATAGATCAATTCGATACGCGATATCACTATTAATCGGATAGATAAAGATATTGTCACCTCGCCTAACAAATTCTCCGCGCTTTACGAGTTTATCTTCTGCCGGGTCATATCCACAAGATTCTAATGACTCAAAAAATTCATAAGCTTTCAATTTTTGCCCAGCTTTAATTTTTTGTATTAACTTTTCTAAGGCGTCAGGAGAAGGTAATGGTTTCTCCCCAAATCCCTTGAAATCTTCAAATAAAAATAGGTATTTATCTTTATCCTCAAGAGCCGATTTAAATTCGTAAAATTCTCTCCAGGGACTTTCTTTTGAAATCGTAATGATTTTTTCGGGAAAAAAGAGTTCGGCACTCGGCTCAATTTCATCGGCTCGCTCTTCGGTCGAAGCCCAAAAAATATTAGAAAAACTGGTTTGGTGGGCGAGTTCAGAAACTAAAAACGACTTCGCCGCCAAATT
>CALIGR010000187.1 GCA_938021445.1 uncultured Candidatus Altimarinota bacterium | reverse complement strand
GATGGAGCTTCAAAAGTTTCATCAGTGCTGGACTCTAGCTCATCAACAAAAGCGTCGATGCTCATGAATTGTTCATCAAAAAGTCCTTCTACATCAATAGCCTGTGCCGAAGCCAGACCAGAAGAGAGGCAAAGAAGGGCGAAAGCCGAAATTGTTTTTTTCATGTGTTTTTTATTTCCAAATAACACTATAACATAAATTAAAAATAAAATCAAATATCAAAAAATGTTTTGATCAATAAGATCATTCAGTTCCAAAAATTATGATTTCTAATTTATTACTTTTAACTGGAGAAGAGACTTTTCTTTTAAGAGAAAAACTCAGGTTTTATAAAAAAGGTTTTGGCCAGAAGTATTCCAATGGACTGATTGAGTGCTTTGAAACTAAGTCAGACTTTAAGACCCTTGAAAATTCAGTCTTGACTCCAAGTCTATTTGGGGAAAAACGTTTGGTTGTATTGGAAGGCTTTTGGACGCCAGATAATTTTGAAAAAGCAGAAAAGGCGGATTTTTTTAATAGGCTTCCCGATCACAGTGATCATGTAACGCTGCTTTGCGTTGAACCAAGCCTTGATAAGCGTACGAAATCAGCCAAATTTTTACTCAAAAATGCTAAAGTTGAACTTTTTGATCGGCTGGATTCACCACAACTAGAATCTTGGTTGTGTGATTATTCGACAAAACAAGGAGGCCTGCTAAAGCTTCAAGCTGCCCAGGTTTTAGTTTCACAAATAGGAGCGAATCTTTGGAGCCTTACCTCAGAGCTAAAAAAATTAGTGCTCCTCAGTGAAGGCACTGAAATTACAAAAGATTTAATTTTAGCAAATACGGTTGCTAACCCAGAAGTGGTACTTTGGGATTTTTTAAGTGATGTGAGTCAGAAGCGAACGCAATCAGCCCTGAAGAAGCTTCGAGGGCTTATGGATAGAGGCGAGTCGATTTACCAGATTTTAGCGATGCTTAATCGAGAGATTCGGATTCATACTCTGCTGAAACTAGGGCTGGATCAAGGCTTGTCTGAAAAGGCGATTGCGACAGAAACAAAGCTTCATCCATTTGTGGTTAAAAAAACACTCCCCTTAAGTCGTAAATTTGAAATGTCAGACTTGGTAAAAATGTACGAGACGCTTGTGAGTATCGATTTGGGTATAAAAACCGGGCGATATCAAATGTCCACCGATGACCAAACCGAGCTGGTGCTTGCTATCGAAAAGTTTATCGTGTCTAACGGTCAAAAAAATTAAATACAAACATGGATCTTTTCTTTCAGAATGCTGATTTAGTCCTGCCATTTATTGTGAGCTTTTTGGGAGCGTGTTTAGGAAGCTTTACGACACTGCTAATTTATCGTCTTCATCATGATGAACCTGGAGTTATTGCCGGACGATCGAAATGCCCAAAATGTGAGAAAACACTGACTTGGTATCAGTTGATTCCGATATTTTCTTGGCTGTTTCAGGGCGGTAAATGCGGTCATTGTCGCTCAAAAATATCGATAAGGTATCCTTTGATTGAACTGACTTTCGCCATTTGTTTTTATCTTTTTACCCAGAAATTCATCGGTTCTCCTGAGTTAGTAGGAATTTTGCTGATCGTTTTTTTCTTCTTGGTCTTGTTTTTTTATGATCTACTTTACCTAGAGGTTGATGAGCGCATTGTGCTCCCGTTTATCGCGGGGCTTATAATTTGGTCATTCTTTCGTGAAGAAACGTGGTCGCTTTATTTGATTGGGGGTATCTGTGGATTTTTGTTTTATTGGGGTCAGTACTTTGTATCAAAAGGGGTTTGGGTTGGAGCGGGGGATATGCGATTGGGCGCCGCGATGGGACTCGTTTTAGGATGGAAATTGTTTTTTATGGCCCTCTTTTTGGCTTACATCATTGGATGTTGTATTGCGATCCCAATGATGCTTTTGGGGAAAGCAAATAGGAAAACACAATTGCCGATGGGTGCTTTTTTGATGCCAGCAACACTTATATTTTTATATGCGGGGCCTGAGATCTTTGAGTGGTATTTTTCTTTTAATCGTTTTTATTAAGCCGTCATGTGGAGAAATTTTTTATTGATGTCGATTATCTTTATGCTCAGTTTGTTGATCTTATTGGTAACGATTGACCGTTTGGATCCAACAGGGGCTCAGAAGCTTTGGGTCTTTATTTCTTTTTACTGTTCGATTCTTTTTATGGTTTGGTCTTTTTTTGGCTTTGTTTTCTTCTTTGGAGCGGAGTTGTTTGCTGGACACAAGCTTGGGCACAAGGCTTTTGTGGGGTCATTAAGGCGTTCTTTTTTTGTAGGACTTTTTTGTGTTTGTTGCGTTGGTTTGCAGTATTTTAGAGTTTTGGGCTTACTGGAGGTCAGTTTGTTACTTACTTTTTTTATACTGCTAGAATGGGTTTTCATGACCACCAAAGTGATCGATCCTTTGTAGAAAAAAGTTGATCAATTTTTTTGTGCGGTTAATCTTTTAGATGATGAAAAAAACAAAAATAGTCGCCACGCTTGGACCCGCGTCAGATAAGTATGAAACGATTGAAGCTCTAGCCGAAGCTGGGGTGAATGTTTTCCGATTAAACTTCTCTCATGGGACCCATGATTATCATGGAGATCTAATTAAGAAAGTGAAGAGGCTCAATAAAAAAGGGGAGTATAGTTGTGCCATTATGCTCGATACAAAAGGTCCTGAGATCCGTAGTGGAGATCTTAAAAAACCAATAGAGGTCGGCAAAGGCGATCGTCTCGTTATTTCCACTGATCCGGGTGATTATGAAGAAACTGGTAAAATTGGAGTGAGCTATGATGATTTCATAAAAGATGTAGAAATTGGTGGAAAAATATTGGTTGATAGTGGCGTGATAAATTTGAAAGTTCTTGATGCGACTTCAAAAGATGTAATCTGTGAGGTTTTGGATGGTGGAGAGATCACTTCGCGGCGACATTTAAATATTCCAGGAAAAGACGTCTCCCTTGAATCCATTACTGATAAAGATTGGGAAGATATCAATTTTGGAGTGGAGATGGGGATTGATTTTATCGCGCTGTCTTTTGTCCGAAAGGCAGAAGACATTGAAGAGCTTCGAGCGTATTTGACTGAGAAAGGCGCTAAGGTAGATATCATTGCGAAAATCGAGAGCTATGAAGGGACTCAGCATCTTGGGACGATTACCAAGGCCGCCGATGGCATTATGGTGGCGCGTGGCGATTTGGGAGCGGAAGTTCCGTTTTCAGAAGTTCCACGATGGCAGCGAGAGATGATCAAGACCTGTTCGCTTTATCATAAGCCGGTCATCGTAGCGACGCACATGCTTGAGTCGATGGTGGAGAATCCAGT
>CALIGR010000186.1 GCA_938021445.1 uncultured Candidatus Altimarinota bacterium | reverse complement strand
AAGCCTCAAGACTTGGAACCGCGATATGAGGAGTTCCAAAAAAGAAAACTTTAGTTTTATCTTGATGCATGGTTTAATCATACCCAGATGAAACTCAATGAGGAAGTTTTTCAGAACGTTAAAAAAGCCGGCAAGCAGATTTTGGTCGTGACGAAGTATTGGGACCATGATCAAACACAAGAAATACTTGAGCTAGTTAAAGAGAGGGCTGTTTTTTTAGGGCTTGGAGAAAACAGGATTAAAGCACTGACGGAAAAAAAATTGCCCAGAGAGATGACTCACTTTATTGGACGGATGCAGTCTCGGCAATTACCCGAAATCGTAAAACACACATCGGTGCTTCACAGTCTGGAAAAAGCATCACACGCGAAAAAGATTAATCAAATTAACTTAGATCAAGAGCTAGAGATAAGTGTATTTATACAAGTAAACATTTCAGGAGAAGTTCAAAAAGGAGGTATAACACCCGAAGAAATTCCTGAGTTTTTAGAAATGATGAAGAAATTTAAGACCATTAAAGTTTTAGGTTTTTCTGGAATGGGATCTGGTGAGTTTGGTCTAGAGCAAAAAATAGATGAGTTTGCACAACTGGTTAAATACAAAGATCAGTTTTTACCTGGAAAAATGACTTCCGCTGGGACAACGAGAGATTACCAAATAGCTCTTGATTGTGGAATTGATGTGGTTCGAATGGGGACGGGTATCCTCAATTGACGAACAGCTGAAAACCATTATAAATCAAACGTCCTATGGCGGCTAAACAAAACTCAGATCATAAACCTTTTCGCTCGGTAGCGATCTACTGCCATAATAAGCCGAGCAAAGAAAAGGTTGAGACTCTTTTTATTCGAGACTTGATTCGTTTTTTGTATGCGCAGGGGATTACCGAGATTCATGGAGATCTGCGAACGGTCTCACTGCTTAAAAACTCTATTCCAAGAGCGGAAGATGACCGTGCTTATGACTTAAAGATTGGAATAGGTGGTGACGGAACACTCTTGAAGATGATGCGTCTCTTACAACAAAAAGATGGTTTATTTTTAGGGATTAACTTTGGAACGCTTGGCTTTCTCTCTGAGTTAACACCGGACAATGCGCTCGACGCCATGAAAAAAATAATGAAAGGCGAGTACGTTGTCGATGAGCGGCTTTTACTTAAGGCGTTTGTTTATCGAAAAAATGAACATGGTAAAAAGAACGAGATTTTTAGAGCTTACGCGCTCAATGAAGTCGTCTTTGGGCACGGAGGACTCGCTCGTCTGACAAACTTTAATGTTAAAGTGAACCGGCGATTTTTGTCGACATATAGAAGTGACGGCCTTATTTTTTCGACGCCGACCGGCTCTACGGCTTATTCTATGAGTGCGGGTGGACCCATTGTCTCTCCAGCGCTGGAAGCTATGGTGATTACACCGGTGTCACCGCACACGCTGACACATCGCCCGATTTTACTACCTTCAGATAGAAAAGTTCATCTTGATTTTGATTCTCGGGCAGACTCCATTGCCTTGACGATTGATGGACAGATTCATTTCTCGCTTAAGTCGACGGATGAAGTCGTCGTTCAGCGATCGACCAGAACGGCACAGTTTATACGAATGCGAGAGACTCATTACTTCAAAAGCTTGAGAAATAAACTCGGTTGGGGAAACTAAAACAAACATCATGAGTGTTTTATATATCGTTGCGACTCCCATTGGAAACCTGGAAGACATGACTTTTCGAGCGGTTAGTACACTAAAAACAGTTGATTTTGTGATGGCAGAGGACACACGTCAGTCTAAAAAACTTTTTGATCGATATGAGATAGAGACAAAGTTGACGCCTTATTACGCTCAGACTTCAGAATCAAGAGCTCAGGAATACATTAAAGATATCAAGTCTGGAAAAAGTGCGGCTCTTATTTCAGATGCTGGAACGCCGGGGATTTCTGATCCTGGTTTCAAATTGATTCAGTTAGCCGTTAGCGCCGGCATTAAGATTATTCCCATTCCGGGCGCCTCAGCGCTTACAACGCTGATCTCGGTCGCGGGAGTACCGGTCAATAACTTTCAGTTTCACGGATTTATTCCTCACAAGAAAGGCCGCCAGACACTTATTAAGCTTTTCAATAGTGAGGCAGATAGAGCACATGTCTGCTATGAATCAGTACACCGTTTCCCTAAACTACTCAAAGAACTGAGCGAATATCTGGATCCATCAAGAATTATCTGTGTGGGGCGAGAACTCACAAAAATGCACGAAGACATTTTCAGGGGCACTGTAGTACAAGCCCAAGATTATTTTGATGAAAGTAATATAAAGGGCGAATTTGTCGTGATCATCGCTCCAGCGAAATTTAAGCTCACTCAGTCATGAGTCAGTACGAAGAAGCTCTAGACTGGTTGAATACTATTTCCAGTGAACGTCAGTTTTTTCGAGACAATAAAAGCCCGTCGCTAGACGTTGTTAATTCGGTTTTAGATAAACTTGGTCGTCCGGATGAAAGTTTTAAGTGGCGCGTGATTATCGGCGGAACCGCGGGGAAGGGGACTTGTGTCCGGATGATAGAGTCAGTTTTAGTTAATGCCGGGTATTCAGTCACCAGCCTTATATCGCCTCATTTGCAGATTGAAACCGAAAGAATAAGGGTCAATGGTCGCTTGATAGAGCGAGATTCTTTTGGTGAATTTATTTTGAAAATTAGATCTGTCGTTGAAGATTTAAAGCTTCAGATTACTTATTATGAAGCGATTGTCCTGGCGGGGATACTTGCGGGCCAAGCTTCTGCTTCTCGCGTCTTAATTTGCGAAGTAGGTTGCGGTGGTGCATTTGATGCGGTGAATGCCGTCCGCGGTCCTCGAATAGCGGGGCTCACTTTCATTGGAGATGATCACCTGGAAATGCTTGGCGGGACACTCGAAAAAGTGGCGGAAACCAAGGCTG
Organism: uncultured Candidatus Altimarinota bacterium; assembly: GCA_938021445.1. Lineage (GTDB taxonomy): Bacteria > Patescibacteriota > Gracilibacteria > UBA4473 > UBA4473 > CALIGR01. Next base: position 527 of record CALIGR010000186.1, on the reverse strand, counting down.
GTATTTTTATTGAAGATACAAAGTATGGTTTTAGTTATGAGAAAAAATATTGTTCAATATTAGAAAAAAAATCATTAGTATCTATTCATTTTATAAAAGGGATAAAAAGTAAATTGAACAAAAAATTAGCACGAAAAGTGTCAGAAAAAATATTAGAAAATACTGATTTTATAATGTCCAAATTAACCCTCCCTGGGCGATGGGAGAAAGTGGGGGAGCGAGTGTGGCTTGACGGCGCTCACTCCAAACCTCGATTTGAGTATTTGGTTACAGAGAGACTCAAAAAAAAATCTGAAAAGTACGTAATCATTTTTGGTATGCAGCAGAATCACGATCCAAAAGATTTTGAATTACTCTTTCCATACACTGAAGAAGTTATCTGGACCCAATTGCCAGAGAGTGAGGATGTCTGGTCGGCTGATGAGCTAAAAACAGAGTTTAAGAGAGGGCAGGTAATAGTAGATCCTACTAAAGCCTTAAAATTTGCCCAAGAAGAATACCCAGACTCAAAAATACTCGTAACGGGG
>CALIGR010000185.1 GCA_938021445.1 uncultured Candidatus Altimarinota bacterium | reverse complement strand
GGCATTGGTTGAACCGGTTGTGGCGCTTGAGGGACTGGTACTGATTGTGCCGGTGCGGGTGGAATTGGTTGTCCTTGTCCGGTGCCTTGACCACTTCCTTGTGGATTTGGGTTCGGTGGTTGTGGGGGCTGAGTTTGATTCATGATCCTATGAGTATAGCTTGAACTTTATTTCTAAAGTTTTTTTAACAGATAAATTATACCGTCTCCAGCAAAAAAATAAAAGCCGCAAGAAGTATTTTCTTTGCGGCTCTTAAGTTCGTTTAATTTTTAAGGGTTGAGTTTAGGCTCGTTTCCCTCCATCTAGTTCGTCTTGAAGTGTTTTGAGTTCGTCCCACTTGTCGGCTGCAGCCAGTTTAGCTTGTTCCGCCCAAGTGCTTGGGTCGTGTGCTTTATATCGAGAACCGGCTTCATCAAGTACTTTTTGAAGCACCGTGATTTTAGCTTTAGAAAGATCAGCGAAAGTAACAATTCCAGCGTCATTGATAAGACCGGCAATTTTTGGGCCGATGCCTTCGATTTTCGTTAGGTCATCTGGTTTTCCATTGGCTTTTTTAGCTGGAGCTTTTTTGGCCGGAGCTTTCGCCACTGGTTTTTCGGTTTTCTCCGTTTTAGCTGGTGTCGCTTTTTTACTACTTCCAGAAATAGAAGTAATTTCAATCTCTGTATAATCTTGTCTATGCCCTTGGGTTCGTCGGTATCGTTTTCGAGGTTTCATTTTAAAAATTCGAATTTTCTTTCCTCGACCGTGTGAAAGAACTTTAGCTTCAACAAGCTCTCCAAGAGTTGGAGCGCCCACTTGAAATCCAGATCCATCAGCTTCGGCAATAAGAAGGGTTTCAAATTTTATCTTTTTTCCAGCTTCTACTTCGAGTTTGTCCACCTCCAAAATATCTCCGACTTCGAGAAGAGCCTGATGTCCGCCAATTTTCGCAACTGCAATCATAGTGTGTATTTTTAGGAAACATTGAGAGGAGGTTTGTTTTTTGACAAACACTTTAAGCCCTCACTAATAGTTTTAGCTGTCGCAATCTAGTTTTGATGATTGTTTTGTCAAATTTGAGTCACTTTATTATATTATATCCAAATGCCCCAACACTGTATCACCGCTAGTCAGTTTGATCGAAAATCACTGCTTGAGTTATTTTCCCAAGCGCGAGCCATGGAAAAAATCATAGCCCAAGGGGCTTCCGACCTGGCGAAGGGTAAAATATTAGCGACGCTTTTTTATGAACCGTCAACCCGGACGAGACTCAGTTTTGAAACGGCGATGCTTCGCCTCGGTGGCTCTATTATTTCGGAAACAGATGTGAACTTCAGTTCCCAGACTAAGGGCGAGGTCTTATCTGACACAGCTCGAATTGTCGGTGGATATTCTGACATCATTGCGATTCGCTCAAAAACCCCAGGAGACGCTCAGATTGTGGCGGATTATTCAGGCGTGCCGGTGATCAATGGAGGAGACGGAAGCGCAGAACACCCAACACAAGGCCTGCTTGATGTTTACACTATATCTAAGCATTTTGAATTAGGGCAAAAACCTCTGACGGTGAGTTTTGTTGGAGAGTTGGTCTGCGCTCGAACGGTCCATTCTTGCTCCAAACTCCTTAGAAACTTTGATCATATTAAGTTTAATTTTGTCGCGCCAGAAGCGCTACAGATCCCAGACGAATATTTTGACCCAAGTAAAGATCAGAAGTATTTCGATCTAAACGATGAAGTGCTTGAAACTTCGGATGTTATATATGACACTCGAATTCAACAAGAACGGATATCTCCAGAATTGTATGAAAAGTATAAAACAGCGTTTCACTTTGATGTCCCAACGGTTTCCAAAATGAAACCAGAAGCAATCCTTATGCATCCGCTTCCACGGGTAAACGAAATCGCTCAAGAAGTAGACGCGCTCCCACAAGCACAGTACTTTGAGCAAGCGCAAAACGGAGTTCCGATCCGAATGGCTCTCATCGCTCGAGGCTTGGGACTTATTTAAAAATTAAAATATGAAAATTGAAGGCGTTAGAATTATAGATGCACATCAAGATGTTTTTGGAGACATAAAAATTCAAGATGGAAAAATTGTAGAAATAACTGAAAAAAAAGTGTCAGAAGATGAATTTGAAAAAGCTCAGATTTTATTTCCGGGACTGATCGATCCGCACGTTCATTTCAGGGAACCTGGCTTTGAGTACAAAGAAGACATCGAATCTGGATCGAGGGCGGCGCTAAGCCATGGAGTGACGGGATTCTTTGATATGCCTAATACCAATCCACCTACCTTTACGAGGGAAATCTTGAAGGAAAAAAAACAGATTGCTGAAAAAACGTCATTTGCAAACTACGCGTTTTACTTTGGGGCTGGCCCAGACAATCAATCAGAAATAGAAAAAGTAGATCAGGTCCCAGGGACAAAACTTTATCTCAATACCACGACGGGAAACCTGCGAATGGACGATGAAAACCGTTGGTGCGAGATTTTTAGGATTGGGAAAAAAGTCTCACTCCATGCGGAGGGGGACACGTTTGAGCGAGCGGTAAAAAACTGGCTCGAAGAAGGCTCCCCCTGTGAATTACACCTCTGTCATGCGAGTCTTCGATCCGAAGTTGAGTTGGTCCGGAAAGTGAAACAAGAAAAAAGTTTAGCCAATAAAATCACGATGGAGGTCTGCCCGCATCACCTCTTCATGACGCATAAAGATCGAGAGAAGCACGGAGCGTTTTGCTGCATGAAGCCAGAACTCGCTACGGAAGATGATTTAGCGGCCATGTGGGAAGGGGTTTTGGATGGGACGATCGATATGTTTGCGACCGATCACGCGCCGCACACAAAAGAAGAAAAAGAATCAGAACAGACCTTTTACGGGATTCCCGGTGTTGAGACTTTATTTCATCTGCTCTTTACCGAGTTTTTAGAACGAGGCTATAATCTAAAAAAGTTCAGCGCGATGACGAGTCATAATATCTATGAAAAATTTAGAATTAAAGACCAAAAAGGCTTAATCAAGTCAGGCTATGACGCAGATTTAGTGTTAGTGGACCCAAACTGGTCTGGGGCAATTTCAGCCGACAACTTTTATTCAAAATGTAGATGGACGCCTTTCGCTGGTAGAGCTATCCGAGGGGAGATCCAAAAAGTCTATCTCGCCGGAGAAGAAGTCTTTGATGGGGAAAATATTTTGAGTGGTCAAGAGGGCCAAGCTTTGAAGTTTTAGTATTTCCCTAATCTTTTACGAAAATCATTTAAAATAGTTCTTACTATTATTGTATTATGCTATAATAGGGTGAAATTTTTACGATTATATGTCAGAAATAGTAAGGGCGGAAGATCCAGCGCCCGTGTCGGAATTATTAAAAAAAATGGCGCGAATCCCCATATCAGGGAGACCGAATAGAACTAAAGGCCTAGAAAGTTTGAGTGAGACAACGCAGGCCATTTTAGACTTGATGCCCGAAAAAGAGTTTCAGGCATTAGTTGACTTTGAAAGAGCTGGGGGCTTAGTTGGTACGAGTGAAGAGTTAAAAGCTGTGATGGAAGCTTTAAAGGACTCAGGTAATTTTGCGGCGATCATCAGACAGATGAATCTTTTTCAGTCAGGTCTGGAAAATGAAAACAAAGGGATTACAAATTATCTAAACAACTCAGATCCTGAGCGATTTTGTTTGATGCAGGTTTGTTGGGCTTGTGAACGTGAAGTTGGCTTGCTCGTTGAAAGTGCTTCGGATGAAACAAGGGAGACTGTCTCCTCAGTGGTTGAAGTCGACTTTAGACCAGAAGAAAATCCGAAGGAAGTAGATGTGCCTCATGAGGGAGAAGTCGCGATAAGGGCTTAATGCCCACTAACTTTTCATGTTTACGAAGGACAACCCTGGTCTTTCTTTTTCTGTATTTCCTTAGGACAATATTGAGACGTGAGAGTGGACATGTCTTGAATGCTCTTGGCTTTGGCCCGACATGAGCCAACGATATTGAAGCAGTCAGTCTGGAGTGTATCTAGATCTCGACAGCTACTAGCACTTGAGAGTAAGTTTTGGTAAGCGCTATCACTTTTCCCGGCTGATATACAACTAGCAAGATCAACGGTGGCTTTAGTCCCAGCTCCACTGGCTCCACTAAATCCGCTCCCACCCCCGGGGCCAGTCCCAGATCCAGTTATGGCTCCAGTTGTAGTTTTAGTTTCAGCTATTTTCTGAGTTTCGGTTTTAGCCGTTTCAGTCGCTTGCTCCGGGCTATCTCCAGTGACAAAGAAGCCAGGATTGATCGTTCTGAGAATCAGCCCGGTGGCAAAAACGAGCACAAGGCTGATAAGCGCATTCATGATGCGGGCTTTCCCACTACTGACTGACTCATTACTGATTCCTCCCAAACTGATCTGGATCCC
>CALIGR010000184.1 GCA_938021445.1 uncultured Candidatus Altimarinota bacterium | reverse complement strand
AGAACCACTAAAACTACCACTGTCCGAGTTACTGTTTTCATAGCTATAATCACTGGGAACGGGGGGGATAACACGATTGTCGGGCATGGTCAAAGTCCAGTTTTTTATTTAGGAGATATAAAAATACTTCTAGTTTTTTTCTATTACCTTTAGGTTTACTCGTTCGTTTTCTCGAGCCCCTATGATCCGAGCCAAAGTCCTCAACGCTGAGATAGTCTGACCGTTTTTTCCGATCAGTTTTCCCATGTCGCTCTCAGCAACTTCGATGGTTACTAAAACACCGAGATCATCCTTAGCGGCATTTACTTTGATAGCATCTTTTTCCTCACAGATTTGATCTAGTACGTGGGAAACAAAGTCGGCAGCCTGTTTGCAAATATCGTTCATGTCTAAATCAAACAGATTTACCGCCATTATGATTTAGAACAAAATAAAAGACAAACAAATTATTCGGCTTTAGCTTCTTCGACTGGAGCCTCTTCTGTAGCGGCTTCAGTCTCTGCAGCTGGTTCTTCAGCTTTAGCTTCTTCAACTGGCTCTGGGGCTGGGGCTTCTTTCTTTGGTTTAGTGACTCGTTGTTCAACGAACTTCCCAGCCATTTCTAGACCATTTTTAGCAAGCTTTCGCGCCATAGATTGAGAGCAACTCGCCCCATTCTTTATGTAGTGTTCGATTCTTTCTTTATCGTAAACTAGTTCTCCTTTTCCGTTTTCAGTCAGAGGATTGTAGTATCCAAGTTTTTCAATGAATTTCTTTGTCACCGGACGTGATTTTTCAGCCACAACAATATCGTAGAAAGGTTGTTTCTTCTTTCCTCGTCGGGCCATTCGAATAATTAACATTTTTTAAAGGGGTTAGTTGGTAAAGTTTAAACGGCTAATAACTAACAATTCACCGCGATTAAACCGCGTCGCAAGATAAGAAGGGAGAGTGGTTTGTCAAGGCGAGCTCTATACTAAAAACTTCCGTACTTCGTTCTCACTTAATCCACTTCCAATTCCGGCGAAGCGGAAGTTTTGGGGCTGAAATATTTCCTGGGCTAATCTATTTACAGATTCGAGCTCAACGGCCTTAACCTCATTTTTCCAGTCTTCAAAAGATTCGGTTTTTCCATATAAAAGTTGGTCTTTAGCGTACTCGTGAGCGACGCCTTCAGTGTCCTCGGTGCCGAGGTCGGTTTTTCCACAGAGGTAGTTTTTGGCTTTTTCAAGTTCGTCTATGGTGATTCCGTTTTTGGCAATTTCGTCGTACTCAGATCGTATAGCTTCGATGGCTTTGAGGGCATCTTCGGTGTTGACTCCGGCTCTGGTCGTAATGAGGCCGATGTCAGAATACTCGTCGACTTGTGTCCGAATCGAGTAACAAAGGCCTTTGTCTTCTCGGACGTTTTGAAACATACGTGAGCTCATGTTGCCGCCCAAAACGGTTCCCAAGACTTTTAGCGTTGGGAAATCTGGATGCGGCTCTCCGATGGTCTGACAGCCAAAAGAAAGGTGATATTGTTCAGTTTTCTTCTGGCGAATTTTTATGGTCTCAGTGGCGTAGGATGGATCGAATCCAGTTGGGGCTATAGATTGAGGCTGAGACTTCATATCAAAATACTCGGCCATGAGGTCGAGTGTTTTTGCGTCGACAGATCCAGCGCAAGTAATGACCATGTTTTCGGGAACGTAGAGCGCATTTTTGTAATCTACAAATTGGTCTCGTGTTACTGAATTAATTAGATCAGCTTCTCCGATCTGTTCCCATCCGAGTGGTTGGTCTCCAAAAACAAGTCGCTCGAAATCCCATGAGATTTGGTACATTGGAGCGTCTTGGTACATCGCCATTTCTTCTAAAATAACACCTCGTTCTTTTTCAATTTCAGGCGTCGGAAAGTGAGCATGAAGCAGCATGTCAGATAAGACATCGAGTGACTTATTGAGATTGTCTTTGCCTGATTTTACATAGTATCCGGCGTATTCTTTTCCAGTGAAGGCATTGAATTCTCCACCAAAACTATCGACGGATTCAGAGACCGCTTTTGGGGTGGTATACTTTTTCCCGCCCTTGAAAAACATGTGCTCTAAAAAATGAGAGATTCCAGAAATTGGTTTGGTTTCGTATCGAGACCCCGCGCCGACTAAAACAAGCGTCGTGATGACGTTGGTTCCGGGCATTTCTATGGCTTGTAACTTAAGACCGTTGTCGAGTGTTTTTTGGTGTAATTTCATCTGGATGATTCTAGCAAAATTGCTTTGTGAGAAAGTACTTTAAGCCTTGACTTTTCTTCAAAAACTTATATTAAAAAAGTAATGAGACGTGCTTTGTCAATAATCCCATTGGTAACTTTTCTCAGCTTATCCAGTATTATGTTGGCTCAGGCTGGGCCATTGGCGCGTTTTGATATAAGCCAGGATGAAATCAGAGCGGGGAATAAACTTTATTTTGATGCGTCGGACTCCGAAAGCACGAGAGGGACAAAAACAGGATTACGATATCGATGGAAATTTAGACAAGGTTCTCACTGGACGAAAATAGTTAATTATCCCTGGATGAGTTACATTCCAAGCTTTAGTGGGACGGAAGTGGCTTGGCTTGAAGTCATTGATAGCCGTACGAGCGAACGTGATCAAGCCTATAAAACGTACCAAGTAATTGGAAATAGTGACCAAAAGGGTTTTCGAGATTGGGATAAAGCTTTTAGAGGCGGGATTGCTCGACATGACCGTACAGACCGAGTTCTGGATGCACCTAAGTTTAACTACAGTCCTCAGTTTTATGTGGATTTAGATTTAAGTGGTCGTAATGAGTTTGAAGAAATAAATGACCGAGTGTTTACAACCACCGAAGGGACTCAGGTGCAGTTTAGCGCTCGGAGTGAAAGTAAAAGTGGTTTTGGTCTATCAGGAGAGCAGTATCGGTGGGATTTTGAAGGTGATGGTAAATGGGACACTGAATTTGGAAGTGAAAAAACGCCTCAGTTTTTCTATCAAAATTTTGGGACTTATTATCCAACGGTTGAAGTCGTTTTACCCAGTGGAGAACGTTCTTTTTCTTGGGTGAAACTGGATGTGAAAACCAATACTCCAGTAAAAGTTACACTCGAGACGCCTGACCAGATTTTGCCGGGAGAAAAATTTAATCTAAACGTTACACTTTTTGATGAAGAGCATGATGATAGTGACTTTTTGGTTCGGTTTGATTTGGATGATGATGGCGTGTGGGATCAAGGCTTTAGTACTGATAAAGAGGTAGAATGGGTTTACTTTGAGCCGGGAGAAAAAGAAATAGCCATAGAAGTAACAGACCGACAAGGGAAAGTGAGAAAAGTGAAGAAAAAGTTAATCGTTGGAGTCACAAAGGCACCTGAAATACACGTGACGGTTTCAGATAAGGCCCTTACGGTCGGCGAAAAATTTAACTTTAACATTTCTAAATCTGAAGGCTTTCAACTTAAACCGTCCTGGAAAGTTCCAGAAGTGTTTGGAGAAAAGACGTTTGGAGGTACTGAATTTTCTGTTTATTTTGAAACTTTGGGCGAGAAACAAATAGAGCTAGATGTCACTGATGGATTTGGGCAGACCAAGCAGGTACGAATTCCGGTGTGGGTAGTCGAGAATCAAGTCACTCCAGATGACTTATCAGGAGAGAATACTCAGCCTTCAAATCAAGCAGAAAACCCATCGAAAGCGCCAGAGACACAAGCACAAATAGATGAAAGACTGCGTCACTTAGCCGAAGCGTTCCCTATGAGAAGATCGGTTGTTTCGGACTATTTAGCGCAACAAAAATATCAGCAAGAAATAGCCTGGGATCAAAAAATATCAGCCCCAGAGAATCTAGCCTCAGGAAGTATTAAACCCGGTAGTCTCTCAGAAGTGTTAGAAAGTATAACGGCTGGAAATGTAGTAGAAAGTGAAACAGCACGAGCAACTCAAAATTTTATTGGTTCATACCAAGCCAGACCTCAAGACGAACCTGGGTCAGATGAAACCGTCATTATCCCTACGGGAACACCGGTTATCCCAGGCTTTAGACCGCTTTATGACGCTAGTGAAGATCCTATGGGAGATTATGATGGGCCGATGCGCCCGGGGCGTGGCCCGTGGATCGCGGAGTAACTTTTTTATAAAAAATGAGAGAGACCGATAAACTTATAGATTGTTTCGATGAAAATAAATTTAGTGAATTGATTCGTTCTCTAAGGAGTAGGCTGGGGATTGATTATTTTACAGCAGCTTCTAGGATTAGGTCTTTAATTAGCGGAAGTGACGACAAAGAGAAGGCTAGTTTTGCTGATTACTCACGTTATTTAGAGAATGTGACATCTTTTAATGTAAATTTATGTTTAGCTTGTCATGAGAATCCAGAAAATCGAATATCAGCTAGTAACTGTTCAGGACGATTGGAAAACTTAGGCTGTCTCCATTTACAGGACTCACTTATTGCTTTTTCTAGTCAGCCAACTCCTGAAAACTGTGCACAGAGTAAAGTTCACTGGGCTCCAGCAGCGTTCATGGCTTCGTTGTTTTTATTCCAAAGAGGTCACCCTTTGCCTTTGACTGTTTCAGACATTGACAGAACTCTTATCTCACGGTTGAGCGAGGCTGATCAGGCGGCAAGGCAGTTTTACTTAGGGCTAATGAAAGAACTCCCAGCGAACTTTCAACACAAGCTGAGTTTAGAGCAAGGTTCTTCAGGTGAGTTAATAAAAAGGCGATACCTACGGTTAATCGCTGATGGTTATAAAACTTGGTACCAAGCACAATTTAGGTAATTTTTGTTTCTTTGATATCCACTAATCTCAACTGCAGTTTCCGTTCCCCTTGCCACCAGTTATCACTGATCTGAATTACCAAATCAAGTTCTTGATCGAGCGTTAGTCTGGGGATGATTTTCTCCATGAAAAAGCCAACGATTCGCTGTGGTTTTCCTTGGTGTGAGACCAGTAAGTTGAGATGATTTTTGTGCTGCCCCATCATTTTTATGTCGAGGACGGTGATGTTTTTTAGTAAAAAATTGGGCATCGGATTCCCTATGCCAAAGGGTGATAGTTTGTTTATCTGATCGAGGGTTTTTATCTGTATCTGGTCTGAATTTAGGGACGCTAATATTTCTAGATGAGGATCTTGAATTTCTATTTTTTTAAAAACTTTATCAAGGGATTGGCTAAGGGCCCGCCATTTATCAACGGTTGTCTGGAAACCAGCCGCTCCATCATGTCCTCCATATAAATCTAGGTTTTCTGACACTTGGTTTAAAATACCAATGATCGAGATAGATTTAATTGAGCGACAGGAGGCTTTGATGGTGCCATCTGGCTCAAGTCGCGCGGCGATGACAGGCTGTCCAAGGGATTCACAAACTCGTCCGGCCAAAAGCCCCACAATTCCAGCCCCCCAGGTGTCGGAGATAAGCATCTGGTATTTTGCATTGGGCTTGATCTGCTCTTCGGCTTCAAGTTGGGCCGTTTCAGTTTGATCTCGCCTTTCTAAATTGAGTGATCTTAGGTGTTGAACTCGGGCCGGTATTTTTTCAGCATTGCCTAAAAAAAGTTCAACCGCCTGACGGACGTCGCCGAGGCGAGAGGCGGCATTGAGATGCGGTGCAATAGTGAAACTTACGGTTTCCGCGTTTATCGTTTCTTGGGTGATTTGGTTTTC
>CALIGR010000183.1 GCA_938021445.1 uncultured Candidatus Altimarinota bacterium | reverse complement strand
TTTAACCACAGAGCGAACTGTCATTTATTTGATAAATCAGTCCTTGAGGGCACTCCGAGTACACGGGCTATTTATCTCGCTCATCTGACCTGTGAAGCCGATAGTATTCTCAATTCACTTCCAGCTTGGTGTGAAAAAAATCCAGAGGTAGTAATCGGCTGGAACCCAGGAAAAACTCAGTTTAAAGAAGGACTGGAAAAGTATAAATCAGTACTGCCCTGTATCAGTACCTTAATCCTCAACGTCGAAGAAGCGGAGCAGTTTACCGGCCTAAAAGCCGAGCGGGTGAAGTTTGAAATGTATGATGAAGCCCAGTTTGGAGAAATGGTTTCTCCGTACGAATCACACCTCCCAAAAGTAATCTGTGATGTTCGGCCATTGGTTGAAAAGTTTAAATCCCTTGGGGTCAAAGAAGTAGTTATTACGGATGGCGGGAGGGGGGCTCAAATCTTTAGTGAAGACCAACACCTTTACGTCCCTTCAAAAGCAGCTGATCGTAAAGACACACTGGGAGCGGGCGACGCTTTTTCGATTGGTTTTATCAGCGGAAAGCTTCAAGGGAAAGACTTAAAAACACAGGCGACTTGGGCCGCGAATAATTCAGCGAGTGTGATCCAGCACTATGGAGCACAGGCTGGGCAGTTAAAGTTGAAAGATATGAGTTAAATCCAAAATAGTACCGTCATCCCCCGATTTAATCGGGGGGTCTTTCGGTATGCCTCATATTCTATTTGGCTGAATGAGCTCTAGAAAACGTCTGGAGATCCCCCGGTCAGAGTCGGGGGATGACTGTTTTTCTACTGTAAGTTCAGAACTAAGGACACGGATCAGGAATGACCTCGTAGACTTTTTGAATCTCAGCTAAGACTTCATCACTTAGTTTCACATTGATCGAATCAATGTTTTCTTGAAGTTGTTGGTTACTGGTCGCCCCGATAACAGTACTGGTCAGAAACGGCTGCTGATTTACAAAAGCCAGCGCCATTGTAGCAGGAGTAAGATTATGGTCCTGAGTGATCTGGACGTATTGTTTTACGGCTTCATGACCTTTAGCTTTCCCGTACCGTGAGAAGTAACCGGGGAATAGTTGTCCGCGAGTGCCTTCGGGGGAAGCTTCATCCAAGTATTTTCCAGTCAGCATGCCAAACCCAAGAGGTGAGTAAGCCAGCAATCCAACGTCTTCTCGGAGAGCAACTTCAGCGTTCCCAACCTCAAATAAACGATTAAGTAAGTTGTATGAGTTTTGGATGGAAACAATCTTGGTAAGGCCATGTTTTTCGGCCAAACGTATCCACTGCATTAGGCCCCAGGGCGACTCATTAGAAATCCCAATATGTTTCACTTTCCCAGATTTTACCAGCTCATCTAAGACCGTAAGAGTTTCTAAAATCTCAATGCCATCATCTTTAGGCGTGTGTTGATAATTTCTCTGACCAAAACAGTTCGTTTTTCGATCCGGCCAGTGGATTTGATACAGGTCTAGATAATCAGTCTGGAGTCTTTTTAGCGAATTCTCGAGAGCTTTATTAATCGCTTTTTTACTCGCCGGATAAGTCCCATTTCCGATCCAATCAAGCTGCCCTCGACGGACGCCTTCAGCAGCAAACTTAGAAGCCAGCACAACGTCTTTTCGAGCGCTTGGGTTTTGAGCAAAATAGTGTCCGATAATCGTTTCGGTATTCCCCTGAGTTTCGGCTTTGGTTGGGATGGTATAAAGCTCAGCCGTATCCCAAAAATTGACGCCTTGATCAAGGGCCATATTCATCTGAGCAAAGGCCTCCTCTTGTCCAACCTGATCGCCCCACATCATCGTCCCCAGACAAATTTTTGAGATCTTTGTATCGGTACCGGAAAGAGTGGTGTATTTCATTTAGTTTTTTAATTGTGCCCGTCTATACCAAATCATAGCCGGAAGCATAAAATTTAAAAACGTTACGAATATTGGATAAAAGGCGTTGGTAATAGAAAAATTTTCAATAGCAAAAACGGAGAGTAAGAGGCTGAAAGTTCCAAAGAAGTAAAAAATTGGACTCTCTTCATGTGGGCTGGCCCATGATTTTCTAAAGGTTGGAAGATAAGCGAGCCCGTCAGCGAGGGTTAGGAGAAGCACCGCAGTGAGGGGATTTTTAGTCACAATCCAAGCCCCCCACCCGAGAAGGGCGACGGCAAAGCAATACCAGTCAAATTTGAGGATGTTCTTTTCTCCATGGTGAAATAGGGCGAGCAAGAAAATAACCATCACTCCAATAAAGCCGACGATGGTAGCCCAGGCACCACTACCAGCGCCTTCCAGAACCTGAATAGTCGCAACGCTTCCCATAATGAGCGTCCACAGAAAAAAAGTAATGGCATGAGGCCGAACTTGTTTTTTAGTAATGAGCCAGATGTAAGGCAACATAACTGCGATACCAATAAAAACAGAGATATAGCCAATCAGCTCTTTGGTCAAAATTTCCATCTAGCTTTTAACGGTAAAATAATCGACCTCTCCAATTTTCTTGGGCAGTATAAGCCGTATTTTTCCATCAAGTTTTTTCTTATCAAATCGCATAGCTTCCCAGATTTTTTTGTCCTCAATTTCACAGGCTAGATCAACCTCGAAGTGGTTAAATATATTTTCCATTTGGTCCAAAAGTTCTTCATCACACCACTCGAGATCAAGGGCATATTCGGCGGCCATCATACACCCAATGGCGACGGCTCGACCGTGAGCGATTTCGTATTTTGATAAATGTTCAATAGCGTGGCCGAAGGTATGACCGAGATTTAAAAACCCGCGAATTCCGGCTTCTTTTTCATCAGACTCAACGACTTGTTTTTTGATATTGATCGAGTCGGCACTTAAGGCAAATAACTGATTTTTTAGCTCGGTCGGGTTTTCGGTATTTACCTGTAGTAAATTTTCAAAATGTTCGGGGCTCGCAATGATCCCGTGCTTGATCATTTCACAAGTTCCGTTTTTCAGTTCGTTTTCAGGCAAAGTGTCTAAAAATTCACGACAAGCTAAAACGGATTCTGGATGGGCAAAGCTACCGATAAGATTTTTTCCATACTCACAATCTATCCCGGTTTTTCCGCCCACTGAAGAGTCCACCATGGCTAAAAGTGTGGTTGGGACCTGAATGCAATTTATCCCACGCATGTAGACACTACTAGCAAACCCAACCATGTCTCCAACGACACCACCACCCACCGCGACCATGACGTCTTGTCTTCCCAGGTCTTGGTCAAAGGCAAAGTTTAAAATCTGATCGATTGAGTTCCAGTTTTTACTCGATTCTCCCGGTTTCAAAACTAAAATATTTTCACGTTTTGTATCTCTGAAGAAGGGAGATTTTTGAAACACATTTTCATCAGTTATGATGATATATTTTCTGTTTTGCAATAGTGTTGCAAGTTGAGATTCAAGAGCCTCAAAATTTTGATAAAAATTGATAGTATAATTCTTAGGCGAAGCCGGGATATTAATTTCAATATGGTTCATCAGTTTGAGAATACTCTAATATAACAAATCTAAAACGTAAAATACCGCTTACTCTCCAGTCATCACTACAAATACAGCTCCACCGTGGGGTTCGCCCGCTAACCCAATACCGATATAGTTATATTTGTCATTCATAAGGTTTTTCCAGTGGATGGAGGATCGCTTCCACCAAGCAACCGCACTAGCTGGATCTTTAGTTCCCCAAGTAAAACTTTCAGTGACAAATCCGCTATAACCAGCCTCTAGAGCTCTATCAAATGGGTCTTTTCCATCAATATTGCTATGAGAATAGATAGCATTTGTGACAAGGTGAGTGGCGTGTTCCTGAGAGAGAAGTTCTAGTTTATTATTTGAGGTGAAAGGAGGCTTCCCGAGTTTTATTCTTTCGGCGTTTAGCAGTTTTAAAAGTTCCGCTTTGAGTTTTGTTTTTTCTGGAGTTGAAAGTGTATCGTTTTTGGTTCCGGCTTTGTATTCAGCCCTAGTCCACTCTTTATAGTTAGAAAGATAGCTTCCGCTCACGTATGGTCCAGGATGAGTTTTGTTGGAAACAACAGCGCTGACTGGGGTTTGAGCGAGTTGCTGGTTAAAAGCTTCCCAGCGGGGGAACGTACTTGTTTTAAATAATGTAGAGTGAGAACTTAAATAGCTCGAAAGCGTTTTATCTTTGGACTTCAGCGTTCGAGCGATCATTTCTGATATTTCACCTCGAGTTAGAAGTGCGTCAAAACTTTCTATATCAGCAGTCGGGATAATTTTTTTATCTAAAAGTGAAGACACATAACTTCTATACCAAAGATCAGGACTGGCTTTGACCGTGGGTTCTAGATTAAGAGCAATAACT
>CALIGR010000182.1 GCA_938021445.1 uncultured Candidatus Altimarinota bacterium | reverse complement strand
AGGCAGTTACACGTACAATCCACTAGAAACGGGTTACCAAAAAAACAATCTAGAAGGCAGTTACACGTACAATCCACTAGAGACGGGTTACCAAAAAAATAATCTAGAAGGCAGTTACACGTACAATCCACTAGAAACGGGCTACCAAAAAAATAATCTAGAGGGAAGTTACACCTATAATCCACTAGAAACGGGTTACCAAAAGAACAGTTTAGAAGGGAGCTATAGCTATAACCCATTGCCAAACGGTTATCAAAAAAATAGCCTAGAAGGTAGTTACCAGTACAATCCACTACCAAACAGTTACCAGAAAAACCACCTAGAAGGGAATTATGAATATAACCCTTTGCCTAATAGCTACCAAAGAAATCACCTAGAAGGCGGTTATGAGTACAAACCACTTACGGGAGAGTACACACACCAGCCGTTGAGTAATGAGTACCAGAAAAACTCAATAAATGGAAACACAAACCCAGGCTACCAAAAATTAGACTTGAAAAGCCCAAATACCTCTTGGATGCTCGACTCAAAGTCATCGGTAAATGGTAATTCAAAGTACACAGTTGAAGGTTAGGAAATTTGTTTTAAACTAATTGAGATGTTTAAAAACGGTGAAATATGGGCGTATCCAACCGACACTAGCTTTGGTTTGGGCGTCCGGGCAGACGATGAAGCTGGGCTTAAAAAATTAGCGGAACTGAAGCAACGCTCGGGTGAAAAGTATTTCTCTCTTATGGTTCGAGACCTGAGTATGCTCAGGGAGTTTGCAGAAGTGCCACCTAAATTAGCTGAAAGTGTTTTCTACCAAACACCAAAGACGCTTATATTGAAGCCCAAATCAAAGCTCCCTAAAAGCTCTTTCTGGCCCAAAGATAAAGTCGCTTTTCGGGTCTGTACGACGCCTGAAATCGGGCCGCACATTGATTATCCTATTACGGCTACCTCAGCTAATATTTCAGGAAAAGACCCTATATTTAGTACGTTTAAACTAGAGGCCCTCTTTGGCACTCAAATTCAGATTTGTCGGTTTATAGAAGATTTGCCAAAAGCGAGTCCTTCAGAGATCTGGGATCTGACCAATCCTAAGCAGCCCAAACAGTTGCGATGATATCCCAGAGCCCTTTGCCCGAAAGCGTAAGCACTCCAATGAGGACACAACTTACAATCGCGCCGATGCTAATCAGTATCCAGGCTCGTTTGTAGGGAATATTGAAAATATAGGCGATGAGGCTTCCGGTAAAAATACCACTACCAGGCAGAGGAATCGCCACAAACGTTATAAGGGCTAGGTTGCCAGCGAGAGCGAGTTTCTCGGAGTTTTTTGTTCGCGCTCTTTCTAAAACTTTATCAATCAGTGGTTCTAAAAACTTGATATGTGTTTTTACGAGCCAAATGAATTGCGGAACAAACCAGAGCAGGAAGCTACTTAATGTGAGTCCGGCGATGCAAGAAATAAGCACACTGCTGAAAAAACTCATTTCTAAAACCAAAATTCCATAAGGAATCGCAAATCGTGCCTCCAGTAGAGGAACGAAGTTCAGAGCAAAGACAATTAAAACGTTAAGCATGAGTATCGTAAAGTGTTTATAGTAAAATTTTCAAATCGGTGAAGTTAAAAAATACAACTAAATATAAATACCTGATTAAAATGAGTTTTATTTAGCTGAACACAACTTTTTTATTCTTGAACAAAAAAAGAAAACATAATCTCTTAAAAGGCAATTATAAACAGTCGAAAGTATTTGTAGTAACAAAAAATGTGTTCTATATTTTGTTCGAATTGTTATTTGATTCATTTGTGTAGAGGCTTGGTCGCATTTTTTATCTAAAAATTGCTGTTCATAACTTTTATACAAAACAAAAAAAATTGTTCAGTTACTGATGATACAGAAGCCATTTCACGATCCAGTGCTTAAAAAAGAGATTAAAGACGTACTTTTAGATGGAAAAGTCACTATTTTTGTAGATGGAACGCTTGGATTGGGAGGACACGCGGAAGCCTATTTGGCCGAACACCCATCATTAAAAATCTATATGGCGACGGATTTGGATGCTCAGCATCTGACACTGGCTAAAGAACGCTTAAGTGAGTGGGCTGAAAAATTAGAACTTCATGAGGCCAATTTTTCAGCGCTTGTAGATCTAATCCCAAAAGCTAAATCGAGACAATCAGGGCTCGTTTCCTTCTTACTTGATTTAGGACTCTGTTCAAATCAGTTGGATGATGCGAATAAAGGGTTTGCTTTTGCGGTCGATGGCCCACTTAAAATGTCTTACTCTGAGACTTCTGATTTATCAGCAGAAGAAATCGTTAATGATTACTCGGCTGAAGAGCTCTCACGAGTTTTAAACGATTATGGAGAAGAACCTATGCACCGGAAGATTGCAAAAAAAATTATTGAGGCACGACCTAATCAGTCCTTAAAAACGACTTGGGAATTGCGGCATGTCATAGAGTCTGCGGTTCCAATTCATCAGCAGAGGAAAACACTCACTCGAGTCTTTCAAGCACTTCGGATGGAGGTGAATCAAGAACTGCACCATCTAGAGCTCGTTTTAAAAGCGCTGCCTGAAATTTTAGAGGCTGGAGACCGAATTGGTATTATTAGCTATCACTCGCTGGAAGACCGGATGGTCAAGCAGCACTTTAAGCGACTAAGTAAGCCTAAAACAGAAGCTACTGACCTTTCACTTCATACCGAAGTGGAACCAGCTCAATTTAAACTCGTTACCAGGAGAGCGATAGAACCCAGTGGTGAAGAAATAGAACGGAATCCTCGGTCTCGTTCAGCCAAGCTTCGAGTTATTCAAAAAATCTAAATTCTTTTTAAAAATATGATCAATTTTACGGCCAATCGACGAAAACACGTGACCGCTCAACCAAAAGAAGTCGCGGTAGGAATGGAAGCCTATCTGACAGGAAATAATGTCATATGGATGGTCATGATTCTAAACCTCGTCTTCGGCTGTGCGTATCTGCTTATGCTTAACAGTCTTTCAACTCAGGCCTTTGGACTAGAAGGTTTTAAGTCTGAAAAACTAATCCTTCAAAAAGAGATGGAATCGATTGATATTGCTCTAGCGATCCCTTCAAGTCTCTACGCGTTGCAGAGTAATGAGGTCATTCAGTCACTGCCAAATATTAGTCGAAAAAATAAGATTTTTGTAGAGATTCCAAGTTCAGAGCTTGCCTTTCTTCAACAGTAATAGCTAGTTTAGAAAAATTTTAGACGACTGGAAGTTTTGATTTTTTCTCAGTCAATTTTTTGACTTGTTCTTGATGTTCGGTGTGAAGCCAAGCCTCAAGAGCTTTCCCAGTTTCAGGACTAATTAGGTGCTCAATTTTACAGGAGTCTTCGTCGGCAGTTTGTTTTTCAAGTCCTAAAAAATTAACAAAGAAGTCCATAAGAAGGGCTTTATTTTTTTCAATTTGGACAATCTGATCTTTTCGATCGTCAGGTAAGTGCAGGCTTCGGTCTTCATTCTGAGTGATCCAGCCTTTTTTGATCAGTGATTTTATAGCCTGTGAAACGGTTGGAGCCGCAATGTTCAGCGCTCTGACAAGATCGGCAGCGTGAGGTTTCTCGCCTTCCTCTTCTAGATCTAAGATCGTCATCAAGTAGTGGGCCTCGCTATGAGTAAGAGGGGACTCGTGAAAAGCCTTCCAGACTTTATTGGGTTCGGTGCATTTCATCACTCTTATACTAGAGCGAAACAAAAAAACTTCAAAAACACTTTACTTAGGCATACCTAAAAATTAGCATACTCTGGCCTTTAAATTTTAACACTTTCATGACTGCAGCTTATTTGATTACATTTCGGGAAGGATTAGAGGCGGCATTAATAGTCGGGATTCTACTCGCTACCATGCGAGCTCTAGGCGCACAAAAGCAAAATGTATTTGTTTGGGGCGGCGTTATAGCTGGGATTTTACTGAGTTTGATTTTCGCTTACGGATTTCAATTTTTAGCGGGAGGTTTTGAAGGGAAAGTTGAAAAAATATATGAAGGCCTCTTGATGCTTGGTGCGGCCGGGCTTATTACTCACTTGATCTTCTGGATCAGTAAACAAGGGAAAACCATAGAGAAAAATCTTAAAGAGAAAGTAGCGCAGCACTTAAGTCGAGGCGCGCTTTGGAGTATCGCGTTTTTATCCATGATGAGTGTCGTCCGTGAGGGAGTTGAGACCGTAATTTTCTTCCAGGCTTTATCCGTACAGGCCGATGGTGCGATTTCTTACTGGAGCGCCGTAGGAGGCGTTTTGACCGCTATCGGTTTAGCTTTACTCATCTTTAAATCTACCAAAAAAATCTCTCTCAAGTCTTTTTTTACTTTCACTAAATATCTACTTATATTTATTGCTGCCGGATTAGTGGCTCATGGGATTGTAGAGCTTCAGGGGGCCGGTTGGCTTCCCACCTTTATCAAACCTCTGTTTGATCTCTCAGTCGTATTACCAGAAACAACGGGCCTTGGGGCCCTCCTCAAAGCTGGATTCGGCTACGATGCGAATCCATCGCTTATAGCCGTTATTGGATATGTATTGTATCTGGGGACGATGCTTCGGTTGCAGAAGCAAAAATAATCTTGATTTAGCCTCAAAATTAAGTAAAAACTATCAGAATTTCCGATCGCTTCTGATTTAAGAAGTTTATCGGTTCGCCAAAAATTTAACTTTTAATCCCAAAAATATGGCCACTCTAGTAAACCAACTCTTCGAGCATCTAGCTCATGTGGGACATCGAGCTGATCGATGGAATCCAAAAATGAAAAACTTCCTTCACGCTAAAATAAATGGTGTGTGGGTTTTTGATCTAGAACAAACGGCTGAACGACTTGAAAAAGCCGAGCAGTTTCTCAAAGCGATCAAGCTACAAAATAAAAAAGTACTATTTGTTGGTACAAAACCACAACAAGCCTTTCTGATCGAGAAAACCATCGCTCCAAAAGATCTGATGTATGTTGATAAGAAATGGACTCCAGGACTTTTGACTAATTTTAAAGAGATTCGAAAACGAGTAGATCATTACCTAACGCTTAAATCACAATTTGAGACAGGAGAGATCAATAAATACACGAAAAAAGAAGTCTCTAAGTTTAAAAAAGATTTAGAAAAACTTGAAGCTTCATACGGTGGGATAGGACAAATGAGATCAAAGCCAGATGTGGTCGTTGTCTTAGATGCTAAAACAGATCGTATTGCCATCGAGGAAGCTCACAACGCTGGTATCGCTACGGTAGCTATCTTGGACGCCAACGCGGATCCAGACAGAGTCGATTACCCAATTCCAGCGAATGATGATTCGATAAAATCACTTCAATTTATCATTGATAAAATACTCGCGGCTCTGGCTTAGGGTTTAGGATTTTTAGATCCAGAACCAGGATTTAATAAAATTTATTTAATTAACAGGATTCAAATTGAGCCCTGTTTTTTTAATTCTGAGAATCTTGCTAATCATTTTAATCTTGGTTCTGGATTTATGGCACTTTTTCCTGTATAATGACTAGATGAGTGATTCTCTAAAAAAGGCTGACGACCTAAAAGCAAAGGCTAAAGAAATAAAGGCAGCTAACGAAGCTATAGCCGAAGAAAACAATATCCATGAGCCGGAAGAGCATGAGATTGACTACGGAGAGCGGGTTTTATCCGCCATCGGGTATATCAGTTTCCTCTGTATTTTACCGCTTCTAGCGAAACCAGATTCTGAGTTTTGTCAGCATCATGGTCGGCAAGGCCTGGTTTTAGCAATTATGAGTTTTGTGGTCCCAATGGGCGCCGCGATTCTTTACTTTCTACTCTATATTCCGGCCCTGGCTATGGGCTTCCGTGGCATTCCCATCTACGGGATCACGTTCTTCTCACAGACCGTGATTACTTTTATCTCGTTTTATGGAGTCTACCTCGCCTTCAAGAAATCAGGCCTTCCAAAAATCCCGGTTATTGGGCAATTAGCTAAGTATTTGGTGTGGTAGTTTGAAGCGTTTTCAGATGAGCTTCAATCTGCGTATCAGATAAAAAGCGGTATGGGTTTCGGTAAACAACGTCAGGACTAAAATAATAAGGAAGAACCATTCCGTTTCTTTGTGCTAGGGCTACTAATTGATTGCCGTTCATATTATCATCGAAGCTAACATGATTTCTAACTAGATCACGTTTTATTTGTTGACTGCCTATGGATTCCATTATGGCGTCTGGATCCATGGATTGGCTTAATCCTACGTTTATATCTGCATAAAAGTTGATAAAAAATATTGGTTCAGGAGCGTAGCGCGCATCTTCCTGTTCATACATAGGTCCCATAAATATTATCTGTAGGTCTCGAACTTTCTCTGGATTGTCTCGTTCTTGAAAAAACTCATCTTTTGAATCAGGATTGTTCGCTTCTAGCCTTGCTCCTAAAAAAATGTAAAGTTCAGACCGACTAGGCTCAGGAATATTGGCCATAGAAGTCTCAAGATCTGCGAGATATCGACCTACATTTAAGTCAGGGTTTGAGTAGCGAGCAAATGCAGCTTTAGTCCAACGAGCCATTTTCATTGCTTTCACTTCATTTGTATTATGAGCATCTGCAGTTTCTTTATTAGAAAAAAGACTGGGATTGACTCGAATAATCATAGATTTTAACCATTTTTCATCTGACTCAAAAGCTGGAATATGATGAACAATAGAATCAATAAACCTATCACGATCTAAACAACTGCTCAGATCTATGCCATGAATGGCAACCTTTGGAGCAAAACGACAAACACTCAATTTTTCTCTTAGATAATCTTCAATTCGAGAAACATGAGCCAGTACAGCTTGAGTTTTATCGACTGGTAATTCACCAGAAGCAAATTTAGCTCTTAAGGCCACTAAAAAATCACCTAGTTGTTTAATCTCTGCTGTTCTATCAGGACCAAAATTATGAGCAATTTGCCCAATTTCTTGATGAAAATCAGCCTCCCCAAGCTGAACGAGCTCTAACGCTCGACTAATACCAATTTCTACGGGTAGTCGTTCAAAAGAGGGAAGTGTGTTGAGAAAGGCTTCGTGTTCTCGCATTTATATTTTTATAAAATTTGTAACAAAAAAGTCAATACCACTTCTATACTTTGTACATGCTAAATCTTTACTCCTAGAACGGTCTTGAATACAATCGGCACGATTTTCTACTAACCCACAAGAAAAATGGCAATTAGTGCACAACAAGTAAAAGAACTGCGAGACCGAACTGGTGTCGCTATGATGGCCTGTAAAAAGGCACTGACAGAAGCGGATGGAGATATCGAAGCGGCGATTGAGATCCTCCGAAAACGGGGAGAATCGAAAGCGGCGGACAAAGCGGATCGATCAACTTCAGAAGGACGAACGGCTGTAAGCGGTCGAGTAATCGTCAAACTACTCTGTGAGACCGATTTCGTTGGGAAAAACGAAAGCTTCATCGAGTTGGTCCAAACGATCGCGGATAAAGCGAGCGAAGGGGGACTAGACGCTGGAACGGCTTACTTTGAGTCGGTGAAGACGGATAAAATGCAGGAGATCGGAGAAAATTTAGTTCTGGATGCTATCGAGATGATCGAAGGCGGAACAACGGTTGGTGGATACGTTCACTCAAATGGTAAAATTGGCGTCACTGTTGCCCTTGAAGGAGGAACGGAAGAACAAGCGAAAGATCTAGCGATGCATGCGGCAGCGATGAATCCAATCGTAGCCAATCCAGAAGACGTACCAGCAGACCTAATTGAAAAAGAAAAAGGAATCGCTCGTGACCAAATGATCGCAGAAGGGAAACCAGAAAATATCATCGATAATATTATCGTTGGGAAGATCAAAAAATTCTGTGCAGAAAGAGCGCTTACTTCTCAGGCTTTTGTAAAAGACCCAAGTATGACTGTGGCTGAATACCTAGGAGACGCGAAACTTATCGGATTTATCCGACAAGCGGTTTAATTGAACTTCGGAATCAGTTTATTTTCACCAGTCGCCCGCATTCGGGCGACTTTTTGTATATAGTTCGCAATTTCTTTGGCGTTTTTTACCTGAGACATATCGACTTTTGAGCCACCGTTAAAAGTTAAGGTAGCCCCAAGCCAAGACTTCTTGTCGTTTATGACCACGTCTACGATTTCCTCGAGTTGAAGAGAGGCCTCATGGCTTTTACTGGTCTTGATCAGTCTTTGATTGGTAACGATGAGACTGTTTTTTTTTCGTTTTTGGCTAAATCGAAACGAGCAATAGAAAAGTAGGAAGAGCTGAAAAATCATAAATAAAAGAATGACCAAATTAAGTGATTCTAAAATGAAGCTGAGAAAGAAAAAACCAATACAGCCAAAAACATTGAGCGTCAGCCAGAAGCTGAGAGATTTTTTAATCCAAAAAAGATGAGATTTATAAATCACCAAAAGTAGATTTTCACCCGCTTGTTGACCAGAAAAAGAGACTTGCATCAGGACTGAGCTTATTGATCCATGACCAAAATGCGAGGCTCGAGCATGTCCATCATGGCGTATTTGACACCTTCTCGTCCAAGACCGGACTGCTTTACGCCTCCGTAAGGCATATGATCAACTCGAAAGGTTGGGACGTTATTGTGAATGACACCACCGACTTCAAGCTGGTCAAAGGCTTGGTTTATTTCTGTGATTTTTTCAGTGTAAACACCAGCTTGAAGACCAAATTTTCCATGATTGACCATATCAATAGCTTCATTGAAGTGTTTAAATTTCTCCACAACGATGACTGGCCCAAACACTTCTTCCGCTACGACTTTAGCTTCAAGCGGCACGTCGGTGAGGATCGTCGGGTGATAGAGAGCCCCTTCTCTTTTTCCACCGGTTATAAGTGTAGCCCCGATAGAAGTGGCTTCGTTGACCCATTCTTCAACACGTATTGCGTTTTTTTTATCGATCATGGCACTAAATTCTGTTTCAGCTTTATCTGGCGCACCTTCCTTGAGTCCCTCAGCGCCCGATTTGAGTTTGGCAATAAAATTGTCGAAGTGAGATTCATGTACGTAAAATCGCTGAGCGTGAATGCAAATCTGTCCAGCGTAAGAAAAAGCCCCCATCAGACAGGCCGGCAT
>CALIGR010000181.1 GCA_938021445.1 uncultured Candidatus Altimarinota bacterium | reverse complement strand
ATAAGCATTTGTCCCTCCCAATAGACTTGAGTTCAGCGTTCCCATTCCTGAATTTTTAAAGACGGCTGTTGGCTGGTAATTGTTATCTGGCCCAAATTTTTTATAAACAGGTTCCCGTCCTGATACAGCAAAAGCGTCTTCTCCATTGGTTCCAATATCAACCCAACGACTTATGGCCGCTCCGTCTGTAATGGTGCTCGGACCGTCGTCTGCTTTATACCAAACGAGTAGTTGAGCGTCAGTCGCCCCTGGCGCGCTAATAGTTTGTATAGTCGCGGTATCCCCCGTGGTGCCAAAGAGTGTAAAGTCATCCGTCGGCCCAATCGCTGGATTAAGCACTGCACCGGCTGAATGAGCCGACATATCCCAAGAGACAAAATCTATTTCTCCCGTCATCGACTCTCCTGCTGGCACGACTCGAAGCCTATCTGTAGGCCCGAGCAAAAGAGCGTTGAGCGGTGAAAGTCCGGCCAACGGAGACCACGTTCCTCCCCCATCTAGAGAAAACTCCCACGTCCCCACTCCAGTGTCGATACTAAACCCGGTAATGGCAATTCCGCTATCATTGGCCGCTGGAGAAGAATTTGAAGTCGATAATATCTCACTCACCGTATTCCCCGGAGGATTTGTTTCATTTGGATCTATATCGTCTAGCTCCATCAGATCTGTCACGGGAATGACATTTACATTGACCGAAGCCGTATCGCCTGGATTTGAAGCGCGGGCCACGGCAATAGAACCCTGTGCCGTCACTCCTCCATCATTATTGTATCCCGCTGGTGGATCAATGTTAATCGTTCCATTGATCACCGCATTGGCTCCTAACTGCCAAGTCCCGCTGCCTAAATCTAACGCTGGAGAAGTAAATCCAAATTCATCTGGGACATTGGTAAAAATAAGTGGCTCTGGTCCAAACCACTGAATAGACGCTACAAAATTATTTTGTCGGTAACTAGTGCCTCCGTTTCCATCTCCCTGATTTAAATGCACTCGGAGTGTATCTACTCCATCTACATCCAATCGAGTAAATTCTGTCGCTCCTACAAACGCATCGGTCAGCTCAACTAAACCCGTCGAGCTACTTCCGGTAGAAATACTCCCAATCCCATCACTGTATATATCTTTGTTACTCGTCACACCAGGATTTGGAGTCGTCTGAGCCGGTACTGGATTATCCCAGTCAAAAAGTGGCGTGTCAAAATCAAGGTTAGTCCAAGCCGCAAAATCAGGACTCGAGGCTCTCGTCTGGGCCCATCCACCAGAAACTTTATTTTCATAAACACCGGGAGAAACTTCTTTATCTATTTCTACAATCGCACTCATAGTTCCCCAATTTTCATTCGCTCCGTCTCCACCATTATTATTCGAAGCCATAATCATAAGCCCCAGAGAAGCTCCTGAAGGGATCGCTAAATCAAGACAGTTTTCTGGAGCGGTATCTGGATCACAACTAGTCCGAGTGTCCTCTGAGCCTTCTAGGTCAACCTTATCCGCACTCGAACCCAAAAACTGAGCCGCCGAAGCGGTTTCCGCCCGCTCATAAAACTCGACCGTATACTGAGAAGTAAAGCCACCATAGTCTACAAAGAAATCACTTCCGGCCTTACTTGATATTGCGGCAGAACGCTCAATAAAAAGGTTTCCACCTGAAATATAAACATCCGGGGTATGCAACGCCGCGTCTGAAGCCACAATATCTCCAACTGTATTGGCTTCCGACCCAGCTCCTAATGTTCCACCGGCCGTTGGAAAAGCTGAATCTAAATCTTCAAACGCATAAGTAGTACTGTAGTCCTCCCCTGATCCAATCACCGAAGTCACGACTCCATGTACTTTTGAGTACTCATCTCTCAATGGCTGAAACTCAGCCACCATACGAGTCACTAATTTTGCTTCTCCTCGAGAATTTGTATCCGGTCGTCCCGCCAGCTCAGTGATAACGGCATAATCAGTCCCAATAGGGATCGGCACTGAACCCATATTCGTATTGGGTCCTCCAATCACATTATCGTATTCATAAAGCTGAACCACATCTGTGGTATAGCCAAGCGTATAAAACTGAGTTTCTCCTGGCAAAAAAACAAAAGACTCAACCACCCCGTCTGCCAGCCCCGTCACTACCGTATCAAAGGAAGCGGTCGTCAAATCATAAGGAGTTGTAAGCGTGTATCGGTCAAGAGTATCCGTCGCAACGCTCACAATATAAAATTCAGTCCCAGTGCTATTAAAATTAATCGCTCTCGGATCATTTGAAGTCATTCCAACATCCATCACAATGCTATCAAAAACGGCCGAAGACATGTCATAGGCTGTCCCGAGATTGTACTGGTGGATTTCATCGGTCCCATAATTACTGATAAACACCGACGTGCCATCTCCATTGTAAATAATATCCATAGGTGTCGTCGAGTTCGCCGAAAAATCAAATTCATTCACCGGTGCTCCAGCCGTACTTATGTCATAAGCGGTTGTCAGTGGATAAGCAAAAATCGCATCTGAGTTGTAGTCGAGCAGATAGAACTTCGTCCCATCATTGTTAAACAACATACTATACGGATTCGGGCTTTCTGATGAAACATCTAAAGCCACGCCGATGTAAGCTGCCGTTGATACATCGTATGGCGTTGTCAGCTCATACTCATAAACATCATCATTCGTTCTTCCAGCAGTATAGAGTGTCGTACCATCGTCATTAAAAAGCATATGTGTAGGAAGTGTATCCTGAGGTAAAACATTCAAACTCCCTGTTCCCGGAGAAGCTAATCCATCGGCTTCCAGCACAATCGATTCAATCCCTCTTAAAATTGAAGAATTTGAAACCGAAGAAAGATATTCGACTAAAAACGCAGTATTGACCAGCGTTTGTGTCTGGCTAATCGTCAATGTCGAACCCGAAACACTGACGGTCATCGATTCTGTGATATTATCTCCTGTTGGTGATCCAGTCGCGGCCACCGCCGTATCAGAAGCCGACCCTAAGGGAACCCCAGAAAACCCATAAACCGGTTGAGTCACAATATCAAACGGGAAAGATATAAAACCAGAATAAGTATTAAAACCCGAACTATTTGGATCAAGATCCAACGTCGTTGTCATCTGGATATAATCATCATTTCGAGCATTAAGAGCTCCATCTGAGTTTGTCCCATATCCAGTAATTCTAATAGCAGTCGTGTCAGGGGGGATCGTGAAAGACTCCCCGCTCGCACAGTCATTTTCCGCCGTCGTATCATACACTTCACAGTATCCAATCTCAGACGATAAATAATCAGGCAATAGGCCTCCATCGGTATAAGCCGGACCCAGTAAATCTTTGAGATCAAAACTTGAGCCGTTGTCCTCATTCATCTCTACATTCACTGGGCGAATATAGTCCGTAGAAGGGGCCGCAAAGCTAAACTCAGCCACACTTGGCGATAAAATAAAGACAATAAGTAAAAGCGATAAAATTCGCCTCAAAAGTGAATGACAGCCGTCGTTTTTTTTCAACATATACCTTGTGGGAGGTGATATAAAATAAGCGACCTTAATTCTAAACCGCTTAAAGCCTAAACCAGAAGTGAATTGAGGATTATAAACTTAACAAAATTAAAAAAATGTTTTATTAGAGCTGTT
Organism: uncultured Candidatus Altimarinota bacterium; assembly: GCA_938021445.1. Lineage (GTDB taxonomy): Bacteria > Patescibacteriota > Gracilibacteria > UBA4473 > UBA4473 > CALIGR01. The sequence goes on along the minus strand of CALIGR010000181.1, from coordinate 202 downwards.
TCAAAAGACCTTCATTAAATAAAATAAAAAAATAAAAAAAGAGCCTCACTTGAGGCTCTTTTTTTGGAGTTTCTTAGCTCTTGTTTTCTCGCAATTTAAGCTAATCAAGCTTATCCACTTTCTTGAGTGTGTAAGAAAGTGCCGTAAAGACATCCGCTCGACTCATAGACTGATCAATCTTAGTCTCCCTTACTCGTTCTGG
>CALIGR010000180.1 GCA_938021445.1 uncultured Candidatus Altimarinota bacterium | reverse complement strand
TACATTCGCTCGGCTTTTTATGGGTTTAAGCGCGTTTTACCCTCTTATAAATCATGAAAGAAATCAAAAAAATCAAAGATTTCGATGCGATAGCTTTATCGGTAGCTTCGCCCGAAACTATTTTGTCGTGGTCAAGTGGTGAGGTCACCAAGCCAGAAACGATCAATTACCGAACACAAAAACCAGAACCAGACGGTCTTTTTTGCCAAAAGATATTCGGTCCGGTCAAAAACTGGGAGTGTGCTTGTGGAAAGTACAAACGAATCCGATACAAGGGCATTATTTGTGAAAGATGTGGCGTTGAAGTCACTCGATCTATCGTTCGTCGAGAGCGAATGGGGCACATCAAGCTAGCGGTTCCCGTTACGCATACCTGGTTTTTACGATCTACACCTTCTCGGATTGGTCTTTTATTAGACTTGTCGGTGAAACAATTAGAACAAATTGTTTACTTTGCGTCTTACCTAGTCGTAGAAGTGGATGACGAGTCAAAAACTGAATCACTTGAAGAACTCGAAGCCGATTACCAAAAAATTCTAGAAAAAGCTAAAACTGAAAATGCTGAAAGTCTTAAAGCGGCTAAAACAGCACTTAAAAAAGAAGAAATAACTGAAAAAGATATGGTCGCGCTCGAAAACGAGCTCGTCCTGAATATAGAAGAAATCAACGTAAACTTTAAAACGGCTAAAGATGAGCTAAACAGCTTATCTGTAGGAACCGTCTTGACTGAGACTGAATACCGAAACGTATCAATGAAATTTGGTCACGTTTTTCGAGCCGGTATCGGCGCGGATGCGATCCGAGAGGTAATTCAACAAATTGATTTGGCCAAATACGTAGCACAGCTCGAAGAAGAGATCAAAAACTCTTCTGGTCAAAAACAGAAAAAACTAATCAAACGTATAAAACTCGCTTCATCTCTCGATCGAAGCAATATTCGTCCTGAATGGATGATTTTGACTGTTATCCCTGTCATACCACCAGAAGTTCGACCGATGGTACAACTTGATGGAGGTCGCTTTGCGACTTCTGACCTTAATGATTTGTACCGACGAGTGATTAATCGAAACGCGAGACTTAAAAAGCTCATCCAACTTGGAGCGCCTGAAATTATTTGTCGAAATGAGAAGCGAATGCTTCAAGAATCAGTCGATATCTTGATTTCTAATTCGGTTCGAAATTCTCGATCTGGAGTTAATCAAGTACAACGACGACGACTTCGATCTCTCTCTGATATGCTCAAAGGGAAACAAGGACGATTTAGACAAAATCTACTTGGGAAACGAGTTGATTACTCTGGTCGTTCGGTGATTGTAGTGGGGCCGAATCTCAAACTTCACGAATGCGGTCTCCCTAAAAAAATTGCACTTGAGCTCTTTAAGCCATTTGTGATTTCAAAACTCATTAACTTCGAGTTCTCTCACAATGTGAAAAGTGCAGAAAAAATGATTAAGAATGGTGAGAAAGTGGTCTGGGATATCCTTGATGAAGTAATTGAAGGTAAATATGTGCTCCTTAATCGAGCGCCAACCCTCCATCGTCTTGGGATTCAGGCTTTCCAGCCACGACTTATCGAAGGGAAAGCCATCCATCTACATCCACTGGTTTGTGCGGCGTACAATGCCGATTTCGATGGAGACCAAATGGCGGTCCATCTTCCTCTTTCTGAAAACGCACAGCGTGAGGCACGAGAGATTATGGTTTCGGCTAAAAATCTTCTTAAACCTTCAGCCGGTGAGCCGATTGTAAATCCAGCTCAAGACATGGTACTTGGATGCTACTTCTTGACCAATATGCTTGAGGGGAAAAAAGGAGAAGGACGTACTTTCGCCTCTCCAGATGAAGCCATTTTGGCTTTCGAATCGGAACAAATTCATATCCAGGCAAAAATCAACGTCCGAATTAATGGAGCGATCGTAAAAGATACAAGCGTCGGGCGAGTTATTTTCAACCAAATACTCCCAGACGAGATTGAGTACCAAAATCAAACTTTTGGTAAAAACCAGCTCAAAAACATTTTAAATACAATATTTGTAAACTTTGGTGATATTCCAACGGCTAAAGCCGCTGATGATATTAAAGATCTTGGTTTCAAATACGCGACTAAATCTGGAGTCACTATTTCGGCTTACGATCTAGCTTCTCCAGCTAACAAAAACGAAATTGTCGAAACCGCAACCGCGGTCGTTAATAAAATCAACCAACAGTTTTACTTTGGACTCATCACCGATGAAGAACGATATAATCACACCATCAAGATTTGGTCAAAGATCAAATCTGAGATTACGACTGAAATGATTAAAGAGTACGACAAAGAAAATGACATTTTCTACCAAATTGATTCAGGAGCCCGAGGGAATTGGGGACAAATCACTCAGCTTGCTGGGATGAAAGGACTGGTAGCTTCTCCTTCTGGAAAAACTATCGAGCTTCCGATTAAATCAAATCTGAAAGAAGGGTTTACCATTCTCGAATACTTCATCGCCACACATGGTGGACGTAAAGGAAAATCTGATACGGCGCTTAAAACGGCTGAAGCTGGTTACCTAACTCGTCGTTTGGTTGACTCTGTTCAGGACATTATCGTCCGAGAAGATGATTGTGGAACGACTATCTATAAAGAAATAACACGAGCTAACTCAGACTTTCTAGGCGTTAACTTTGAAGAACGAATTTATGGCCTGACTCTCGGGGAAGACTTAAAAGTTGGCAAAAAAGTACTCTTCAAAAGAGGCACTATCCTCGCTGACGACCAAGTTGAAATCATCCGAGAACAACAAGTCGAAAGTGTGGAAGTAAGAAGTGTCATGTACTGTCGAACTCTCGGTGGGGTATGTGCAAACTGTTACGGTCACGATCTTGGAAACAAACGAAAAGTTGAAATGGGAACTCCTGTTGGAATTATCGCCGCCCAGTCTATTGGGGAGCCAGGAACACAGCTTACGATGCGGACTTTCCATATGGGAGGAGTCGCTACGGAAGGCGCTTCTATTACCCAGGGGTTGACGCGAGTAGACGAGCTCTTTGAGGCTCGGTCACCAAAAACACCAGCCTCACTTTCTGAAATCAATGGGAAAGCCACTATCAAGAAAGGAAAACACGAGACAAAAATCACCATTAAAGCCGATAAAGCCGAAGATGATGTGCATCACCTACACGCTGAATTTGAACCAGACGTGAAAAAAGGTGATAAGATCAAAGAAAAACAGATCATCGCCAGGTCAACGGAAACCAAATCAACCGTTAAATCTCGATGTGCTGGTACGGTTGTAGATGTTGCTTCCGAT
>CALIGR010000179.1 GCA_938021445.1 uncultured Candidatus Altimarinota bacterium | reverse complement strand
GATATTGATTTTGCTAAAGGCATGATCCCCCACCATCAAGGAGCGCTTGATATGGCTCGAGTGGTAATCGAGCACGGAGATGACCCAAGAATAAAGCAGTTCGCCTATAAAATCATCAACGCGCAAACAACCGAAATCACTTTTATGCAGCGATGGCTCAAACGAGTCAACACTCGAAACTCAAGAGGACGTTGGAACTAAGAGATCAAGTAATCTAGTTTTTACTCTCCGCTAAAATTTTGGCGCCTTCTGCTCGTGTCAGCGATTGATGCGGGCGGAAGGTTTTATCTTCATACCCTTTGACGATCCCTCTTTTTTCAGCCTCCATCACCCAGGGAATAACCCATCCTCCAAGATCTGTAAACCGATCATTTTGGAAATCTTTCCCTACTGGATCATAACCACTGACCGCTAATAATACTTTTACCCCTTCCGCTCTCGTCAGCGGCTGATCAGCTCGAAGTGTCCCGTCTGGGAAACCTTGAATGATTTTTTCATTCACCAGTCTAAGTGTGGCGTTGTAATGAACATCTGTTTTTTTCAGATCACTAAACGGATTGCTATCAGTTCCAGCGTCCGACTGGCTAGAGACTTCATAGTGGTACTTCCCCACCCAATTAATAAACTCCCCTCTTGTGATTGGAGTATTGAGGTTTAGATCTGTATTGGGATAAACGGGGAAGATATTTTCCTTCGCCAACTGCTCAATGTAGCTCTTGGACCAGTGGTTCGGAAAAGGCGCGTTCCAATAAAGATTGTGATAAAAACTTGCCGCGGTATCACCTGAATCACTGAGACTCAAACACCGGTAGTACTCACAAAAACTTCCATCCTCAATCTCCTGAAAATACGGCGCGAAGGTTTTTGGGAAATTTTTCCAGAGGGACTTATGCGCTTCTGACCAAGGCTTAATAGTCAGCTTTGGTTTTGATGCTGACTGAGCATAGAAGCTCAGTGGCTCCATGCCATTGGCTGTCTGGTGAATCGGCTCAGTACCAATAAAACTCTGCTCTGGATTGAATCGTAAGATAGCTCGATTTTCCAGTTTATTGATCAGCTCCCAAAGATCTTTTTTACTTAGTTTTTCTAGTTTTGCTTTTAGCGCGCTTGAATTATTTTCTGAAATGGCTGTATCAAAAATACCTAAGTTAAACTGCAACGCTAATATGGCTTCAGCTTTGACCATACTCAGCTCTCCCGTCTGAAGTAACGATCGAAGATGGTGCGATATTTGCAGCCGTCCCCAATAAGAAGCCATCCATGTCGGCGTCGGGGACGTGGCTCCAGCGATGGCTTTTTTACTCATCCAAATTTGTGAAAGATACGGATGTGGTTGTGAAAAAAGTGGTCGCTTGTCCGTTTCTGAAGTCTTTAGTTCTGGCTGGGAAAAAGTGGGCGATAGTACCTGAAAAAGATATTTCACCTCTTCCCATTGAAGTAAATCATCTTCGTAGTTAAAGACCGAAACGTAGTGCCCATGGCTTAGTTTAGCCAAAGTCTTCGCCTCTTCGCTCTGTGCAAAATCTAAAATAAAGATCGGAGACTGAAACGTTTCTGAATAAAACGATTCGGGGAGCACAAAATCATCAAAATCACCAACCAGCAGTACGGCTTGTTGTGAATTGTTTTTTAAAGTATTAAACGTGTTGGTTAGATTTTCAAAATCACTTTTCCCCTGCACCTTCAGCTGGTTAAATTGCTGCAACGCTTTTTGTTGGTATTCTGGAGTATTCTGCGTTGGCCCTTCGGTCCACCAATTAACACTCTCTGAAAAGTCTGCCAGCTGCACCGATTGGTCTTTGAGTGGATCTAACACGAGCTTCTGAACCAATGATGCGGTTCTATCCCATCGGTCTCCATACATCGAACCAGAAGTATCAATGATGACATTGATCTGATTCCAAGCGCCGCCACTTAATTCTTGCAATTCTGCCTGGTAAATTCCATCCCAGCCTTCGAGGTTTATCGTTGGGCTATCCGCCTGAGAGAGGTAAAACTGAAAATCATTCGCCAGCGTATCCCCAGCGGCCCCAAGCCACCAAGTTTTGTTTCCGTTTCGATTCCAAAATTGACCTTCACGGTGATAGACCGGCAAGATATGCTTGGTTGAATCTTCTGTATTGAGCACTATCTCTAATCCGTCTGCTCCGTCCGAGCTTTTTAAAAATACGGTCTTAAAATAGACGTCATTCATAAAGTCTAACGGGATTTGATACTTGAGTTTTAGTGTATTTGGCTGGCTTGGCTTCAATTCTAAATTTTGTTTAAGCAACTTTGCCTCTGGTGATTGATACATTGCAAAAGCATTTGTATTTTGACTTTTCTTGGCTGCCTCAAAAATAGTGTCTAACTTTTCTGCGCCCCTCAAGCTCTCAAAATTTTGACCGTCGGCATTGAGATAAAGTTCAACCCCAGTCATTCCAGGAACAATTGGATATAAAAAAGAAGGCGTCCCTTCACTCGTCGGGACCACTTCATCGATTATTTCTACTTTCAATTGCCCCGAACGAGCTTCAAGATTTACCGTTCGGTTGTTTAGATTTACCGTTCCCGTACCGGCCCAATAAGCTTGGGAAGAACTGAAAATAAAACAGCCGAGAACCAGTAAGAAAAAACGCATCAAGGTTAGTTTTATTGTTTTTAAGAAATAGATCAAATTAAGATCAAAATTTGTGATCAATGCTTAGTCAAACATTCAATTATCACTAATTTCTAAAATACATTGAGAAAGACCC
>CALIGR010000178.1 GCA_938021445.1 uncultured Candidatus Altimarinota bacterium | reverse complement strand
CCGATCAATATACCATCTTCGTCCTCTTTTATTTCTTGGACCATTTCTTCTGAAACTTCTTCTGGGATTTGAGAGGCTAAGTATTTAAGCAATCCATCAAGGCCCTCATGGGTTGGCGCTGAGACTTTGTAAGGCTTCACTCCAAATTTGTCTTTGAACTCTTTGGTCAAAAAATCTTCAAACTCATCGTCTGAAATATCTATTTTGGTAAAGACTGGAAGAAACGGTTTATGCGCCAACTTTGGAGAAAATTTTTCTAACTCAGTCCGTATCACCTCAAAGTCCTGAAGTGGTGTATCTGACGAAATATCAATCAGATGTACTACAAACTTAGCTCGCTCGATGTGTTTGAGAAACGTATGCCCGAGCCCCTTACCTTCACTCGCCCCTTCGATCAATCCTGGAACATCCACAAAAACTAATTCTCGGTTTTCGACTTTCGCAACCCCTAGATTTGGGACCAAGGTCGTAAAGTGATACTCCGCGATCTTTGGTCTTGCATTGGAAACAACCGAAATAAAAGTTGATTTCCCCACACTCGGGAATCCAACCAGCGCCACATCGGCTACGAGCTTAAGCTCAATGTGAAGCTCTATTTCTTCTCCTTGATCTCCAAGCTCCGCAAAATTAGGCGCTTGTCTTATCGAGTTTACAAATCCGGCATTTCCTTTCCCCCCAATACCCCCATGAGCGACTAAGATTTTTTTATGAAGCTGATCCAGATCAGCTAAAACTTCTCCTGTATCTTTTTTAGTGATAATGGTCCCCATTGGAACCTCTAAAACTAAATCCTCTCCCCCCCGGCCCGTTCGGTTATTTTTGTCTCCCCTACTTCCTGGTTCGGCTTTAAAGTTTTTTTGGTAGCGGTAATCATAAAGCGTATGAGCGTCATTAACCGCTATAAAATAAACATCTCCTCCTTTCCCCCCGTCCCCTCCATCAGGGCCTCCTTTTGGGATGAATTTTTCACGACGAAAGTGGGCGCTCCCGTCTCCTCCATTTCCTGCTTTCACCGATATAACCGCTTCATCTACAAACATGACTCAAGCTTTTTAGCCAATTGTCAGTAAAAAACAATTATTCGTTGTAATAAGGTTGGTTTCCTGTTATCCAAACGGGGCTTCCTTCGCCAAAAAATTGAGACAGGTGCATAACATCAAAATTTGACATTCTCGCGCAGCCTCCGCTCAAGGATCGCCCCAATGTCGACTCACGGTTACTGCCATGGATTGCCAACCCTCGTTCGGTATCGATATAAAAAGCAAAACTCGTTATCATAGCTGGTTCTCCAGCTGATCGGTTTAGCCCCCGGACGGGCCTCCCAGGTCTAAGTCTTGGGAATTTTTCTTCATTTGGTGGATTCGTCGAAGCGATATGTCCAAATTGATATTCGTGATTAACGTGCTGAATACGGTGCGGACCAGGCGGTGTTTTATCCGAACCCGTTTCGGCCCCAAAGCCTTTTGCCGCGACACTTACCAGATAAGCATAAGGAACACTCATCTGTCCTCTTTGATTTTTATGTACTAAGTAGGCCCTGTTGATTCTCCCATCAAGATGCAGTCCATACTGCCCAGGACTAAGTGTTTCGCTAAAATACCGAACCGCATTAGGCTCAAAGCTTACTAATTCATTAATATATTTTGCGCCTGGTTCATGCACCGTCAGTTTTGACTCGTTTAAATAACGAAGAACATTCTCATCAAATCGAGTTCCTACAACTCTTATATTCTGTGCATCGACTCTATTCATTACTCGAATCGCTTCTGTCTCATACCAAGCTCTCAATGCTAAATCTCTTATACTCAAAATATCCGAGTATAACTGAGAATTTTGCATATAAGGACGCTGATCTAATAGCGTCTCCCGCTCAACAACCTCACGTGCTTGTGCGGGAACCGCTGATGATAACCCAGCTAAAGTTGCAGCCGCTGTCATCATCATCTCCCTCCGGGTTAAGTCCGGACCGGTATTTTCTGCGTCATGCCCACCAAATGATGGATAGTCTCGACTGTTAACCATTCAGTCATTATAGCATAAACCAATAAAAACACTAAGCAGAAGCTACCTCAACTCTAACGCCTAACACTTTCACCCTTTCTTTAAGCTTCACGATATCAGCCCCTAGATCATCATACCCCACTATTACGCCCATTCGCCTATAGGCTCGAGTGTTAGGTTTTCCGAAGATAAACACATTCGTTTTGGGTTCTGAGATCACTTTTTCTATTCCGGTGATTTTATAGCTATCAGAGGCTTCCGAAGCTAAAATTACCTGACTCGCGCCGGATTTTAATAACTCTATTTTCGGAATGGGAAATCCTAAAACCGCGCGGGCATGAAGCTCAAACTGGTTTAGATTTTGGGTCCCCGCTAAGGTCACCATTCCTGTATCATGTGGTCTTGGAGAAAGCTCGGAAAACCAGACTTTATTTTTCCCGATAAAAAACTCAACGCCCCAAATACCCGCCCCGCCCAGTGATTTAGTCACCTGATCGGCCATCGCTTGAGCT
>CALIGR010000177.1 GCA_938021445.1 uncultured Candidatus Altimarinota bacterium | reverse complement strand
GGAAGTCTTTTGGCTGAATGTAAAAAAGGTGAAAAATTAAATGTATCAATATTTACCCAAGTCAGAGAACAGGAAATTTCTCTGTACGGGTTTAGTGAAAAATCTGAAAAACAGTTTTTTGAAAAACTCCTCAATATATCTGGCATTGGACCAAAAATGGCGGTCCAAATAGTTTCTCAGCCCATTGACCAATTTCAAACCGCGGTAGAATCTGGCGACGTAGCTTTTATTTCTCAAACTCCAAGCGTTGGGAAGAAAATGGCTCAAAAAATCATTGTCGAACTCAAAGGAAAACTAGATCTTAGTGAGTCATCCGGCACCTCTCGTATCCCTAAAAACACAAGCTTCAACGAAGCTATAGACGCGCTTGAAAGCCTTGGGTACAAAAGACACCAAGTCGAACCAGTTTTAGCCGAAGCTGATAAAAGTCTCAGCACCGAAGAACTGATTAAATATTTTTTATCTGCTAACGCTTAATCTCACTCCCGCTTGTCGGGAGTCCTGTGACTTTGTAGTATAACGCCAAGATTCCGGACAAGCCGGAATGACATATAAATAATGGATTGGATATTTATCATTTTTATTTTGGTCGTTTTGGGAGGGCTTTTTATCTGGTGGAAATATCTCAGGACTAGAGACCGCCTAAGTGAAGCTCAACTAAAATACTATACCGGCAAGATCAATAAGACCGTAACCCTCACCCCTTCACACGGTCTGATGGAAATGCACAAAATTTTTATCACCGCTCTCAAGGATCTAGCCAATGAAAAACGTGGTACCGCCGCTGAAGTAACTCAGCAATATGAGACTTACTTCCCAAACAAAGTCCGTATCTGGCACTACCACCGTCTCAGAAATAGAGTTGCTCACCAGATAGATACTAAAGTACGCGAAGAAGAGGCCCAAACGGCCCGGCGTGAATATTTGAGAGCCTTGAAATCACTCACCTAATGCTGAACCGCAGGGTACTCGTAGTCGGGAAAAAAAGTGTTGCGAGCCTCTTGTCTCTGAAGCACTTCCAAGCAAAGCTTTGACTGGTTTTCAAATTTTAGAGTAATTTTATCAGTAAATTTTTCTTGTTTTCCGACCGGTAAAAACCCAAGCCATAAGGGCGTGTTTTTAAAAATTTTCACCGCCTCATCAACCGACACCCTCACAATTTTTTCTTCCTCAGGATAAAACACTCCATCACCAAAAGAATTCAGTAAAAATGCATTTTCATCTATGGTTTTGGCTTTTAAAAACGATTTAACAATCACATCCTGACGCGCTTGATATATCGGTGCGCCTGACGCAAAAGCCAATGCATTGATGATCACTCCCGTGGCTCGCAAACTTGCAAACCCACCAGGCCCAGAAATACCACCAAGCCAAGTAATGGCTTCTTTTTTGACGTTGTTTTTCGCCAAAAAATCCCAGACCTGCCTCGCATCTTCTCGTTTATTTTCCCACACACACTCGTCCACCAAGTTATTTTCACGATCAAATAACGCACAAAAGTGATCATCAAAGGCGGTGTTAAGTAAGAGCTTCATGAATAACATCTAGTGGTGGAGCTAGAGGGGATCGAACCCTCGTCACCCGCTGTCAAGACGGACGTTTTGACCACTAAACTATAGCCCCGCTCCACCAAACAACAAACTAGATTTAGAAACTATCCCCCTCAATTAGCCATCTTCAGTAAAAATTCAGTTGACGCAAAAAAAGCCAGATCCCTGAGACCGAGCTTCTTTTTGCTGACAGCGGGAAGGCTATGTTTAGTAACTTCCGTCAGAATTAATATATGCAAAAATTAAAATTTTTGCAAACTTACCAACCGTAAAAAGTAGAGACTGATTGTAATCTAGCCTACCCGCAGACTGATTTGTCTTTATCTAAGTTACCATTTCTATCAAAGAGGTTCTATCCCTTATCCCTTCCACGGCTTCACCTAACCGCCCTGCTGTCTTAGCTCTCTGTACCATTTCTACAACACTCAAAAAACTTTCTCCCAAACTGTTTATTAAATCTATACCTAAAAAGTTCCTATGTAGAGCCGGACAACCACCATCACCGTTCAACTTTAGCATTTCCAAAAAACAAGAGGAGATAAGACTTTCCGAGCCATCCGGGGTAACAATGTTTGTCGAGTTCACCTTTTTAGGGTGAAGACTGGAGCCAACTTTAGCACCCCAAAAACCAAAAGGTGCATAAGCCAGTAATTCAAAATACGTCCTCGCCCTTTTGTTTGATTCGATCTGAGGGACTTCGACTAAAACTCTTTTTATAACCTTAAGAGCTTGAGCCTCTGAATCACAAAAACCAGAAAGCCACAAAAAAACCTGGTTTACCGTTAGTATGTTATCCAAGTTTATATTTTCTGGGGAACCATAATAAGTCTTTTTATACGGTAATCTAGAGCCTTCAGCTGACAGAATTTTTAAAGTTTCTGGAATTAGTTGCTTCCTAAGAAAATCACTCACACTTTCCAAAACTGAAGACAAAGGAACCACTTCCTGTACCTCCTCCCCTTTAGAAACACAAAACCTTAGTGTGTTACGACTACACTCAAAATCAACTCCACTTAAACCCAACGAGTCGCTAACTCCATCTTCCAAAACACAAAGATCCCTAGTAGAGTGTGGAAAAACCTCTGCCAGTACCTCTCTTTCCTTCAAACCGCTAATGAAATCAAGGTATCCAAGTGTAAACTCAGCTAACTTTCCTGGTCCCATTACATCCAGTAAATCTTTACGAGACGGTCGGCTTTCTTTCGTTTTCATTTAAAAACTAACTCGTTACCAACTGTTCTTCTGGGTTTGCAGCCAAGGGCATATCTCCAACCTGGCCAAATTTCTGGCTTCGAGCTAATTGTGGATTGTAGCACTGGTAGTAGAGCTCTATGATTTTTTGAGTATCGAGTTGCTTTACCTCTAGACCGCAATTTTGCAGTCCAGTGACGACCGTATCGATACGCTCGTCTAACCCTCGTTTCAGTTCTTTAAACTCTCGACGACGCTGGATAATATCGGTGATCTTATCATCTGGTTTTATCTTTGACATAAAACTCGCAAAGGTTGATTTTTTCTCAGCTCGAGGGGGGTCGTAGGGAATAACGACGTAAAACTTTTTTTCCATAATATCGGCGTACTCAACCAGCTTCGTAACATACTCAATATATTCTCCCATTTGATTTTTCAGCAGTTCATTTTGCTGGTACCTCATTTTTTCCTTGAGCCCTTCTAGATAAACATCAATATCTAGTTTTCGAGACTTGATGAGAATCTGTATTGGAAAATTAAGCGCATTAAGAAACCTCTGGTAGGACAGGATAATGGATTCCTGTTCGGGCTCTGATTTCAGATTAAAGTTAACCGACCCAACTTC
>CALIGR010000176.1 GCA_938021445.1 uncultured Candidatus Altimarinota bacterium | reverse complement strand
GAAGGAGCGGTAATAATCTTAGATGAAAACGATAATACACTTCATGAAGTGCATTATGGAAATACGAAGTCCGGGAAAACAAAAGACTACCACTGGGCAGAGATCTGGAACTGGGATGAAACTCACCAACGACTTTTCCCGAGTCTTTACCGTGATGACAGCTCGTTACTTTATCCACACACGCGAGGTCAGGAAAACCTGACGCCCATAACTCATCCAGCAGACGTAGAAATTTTAATTAATGAAGTCTCGATAAATCATGTCGATCGAGATTTTATAGAGGTTTACTTTAGTACGGATAAAAAGGTAAATCTGAAAAACTTTGAGATAAAGCATAATGGTACGAGTGTGTTCTTTTTTACGGAAAACACGTTTGTAGAACCACAGCATTTTTTGGTCGTATACTTTGATGAGGATCAGTTTGGTTTCACCAAAAACACCCCACCGTATGAAGTAATGACCAATAAGAAGTCCGGGCTTTCAGGAGGAAGTGGGACGGTAGAGTTGATCCTTGGATCAGGAACTTCTTGGGAAGCCAGAGAAGACGCACTCTGTTGGCAGAAGGACGAAGAGATGAGCGCAACGGAGACCAAAAGAGTTGATAAATTTCGTGCGTCTGGTGACTGGTTTGGAAGTTGCAATAGTATTGCAGAAAGTATAAAAAATGAATCTTTGGCTAGAAATTTAACACTGAGTGACACGCATCAAGCTTCCGATTTTTTTAGACATTTCAACGGCAGTTCAGGGAGAAAGAATGAAGCTACTAATCAAAACCCCCAAGCAGTAATAACCGTTCAGGGGAGTAAAAAAACAGAGAGTGAAATTCCCTTTTCGATAAATCTCACGGGAGAAGACTCAATAGATCCAGACGGAAATTTTGACCTTCAGCACTTTATTTGGAGTTTAAATGACAACGTCTTTAGCGAAAAACCAAATCCTGATTCATTAAAGATTGAAACCACTGGAAATTATAACTTTGAGCTTAAAGTGATAGACTATTCTGGTGCGGAATCTAGCGCCAATTTAAAAGTGGCCGGCACAAGCCCACCACCCAAAAAATTTAAAAAAAATGTTAAGCAAAAAGTAACACCTAAGCCAGTTTTAGATAAGAGTGTAGAAAATAAATCAGGACCAAAAGACGAGTCTTCTTTTGAGGTTTCTGAGAGAAATATAGAAGACGAAGATGATTATTTTTCAGCGGTATTACAAAACGAGACATACATGAAAGAAGTTGAAATTTTATCTCAAATCACTCAAGAAGATAATCTAGAGGAGAAACCAGATTCATCAATAGCGGTGTTTCAAGAAGACTGGGATCGAAGGATCCAGCTACCCGATCCCGTTAAAAAAAAAGCCCGAAAAAATTTAGGCCTTATCTATCACTGGAACGAATCTCAGTGGGACGAGAAAACAGAGGGAGCATTTTTTGCTGCAAGAGATTCGCAAAGGCGCTCATATTTCGAAGCAGTATTTCTCGAGTTTTCGCGTTCGAAAGATTTTCAGCGGCGAACTGTTGGGCCCTAACTTTCTGGGTCAGCAGTTGGTCAATCTCACTGGATTTAAATTCTTTAACACTTTTCAAAATAGCCTCATCAAGCGCTTTGACCTGTTGGTTGGCCTGGGTGCCTTGGGCAAAGTAAACGTCGTATTCTGACTGAAGTTGTGTGGTTAATACCTCGTATCGGCTCATCAGAACTTCCCCTTGAGCGATGACCTCTTCTAGCTTGTAAGTTCGGCTTCCTGGGTCTTGTGATCTCAGGTAGTCATCCCCGATCTCACCAATGATCTTGGCGTTTTTAAGCCATTTTACACTTTCAGCTAAGACGGTGCTAGACTGAGACTCTCTTTCATACTCTAAGTTATAAGCCCAACGGGAGACTTCATAGATATCCTGCGTACTTACAGGGCCCTGAGGGGCTGGAGTATTGGTGTTGCTTGGTACATTTATGTTTGTTGGCGGCGTTGTTGAAGTATTTACGTCTGGGCTTTCTTGGGCAATAGGGCTTTCAGCTTCTTTTTTGTTGCTGCCGCCAAAGAGGCCACTAAACCACCCGCCGCTTTCTTGTTCACCGGAGACTTCTATATTATTGCTAGGTTCTAGGCCTTTTGGGGCTGGGGTTTCCTGGACGTCCGAGCTTTCAGGCTCTTTTTCACCATTGCCTCCAAAAAGCCCACTAAACCACCCACCGCTTTTTTCAGTTTCTTGGCTTACCGTTACTTCCGGGGCGGTGACTTCCTCGGGGAGGCTCTCCGGAGTACTACTTCCACGCCAGATAAACCATAAGAGTCCGGCAATAAGTGCAAACACAAAAATACTACGGATAGAGCCCCAAACGACTTTTTGAATGACCCAAAAAAAATCACCATCTTCCTCAATCAAGAGACTGTCATCTTCAACGACGTCCGAAACCGCAGCTGAAACGCGCTTTTCAGCTTCCTTGGGAGAGACGTTTTCTGAATTACTATCCACCATCTCTTTATTTTACCACAAAGTTCGGTTTAAAACAATTTTTCAAAACTGGCCCAATAGGCGATAGCCATCGCATCAGCGGTATCATCAAGCTTTGGGCTTTCTTTGAGTTTAAAGGTCGTCTTGGCCATTTGTTTCATCGCTGTTTTATCAGCCTTCCCATTGCCGGTGAAAAATTTCTTAATTTCCGTTGGTTTTGGCTCAAGGACCGTGCACCCAGACTGGTGAGCCAGGTGAGTCAAAACCCCTCTCACCTGAGCCACCTTGAGTCCGGTCGTCACATTTTGGACGAAAAACAAATCTTCAATCGCTAAAACTTCAGGGTTATATTTGTCTAAAAGTGACTGAAAATCATCAGCAATTTCACTCTGCCGAAAGATAAAATTATCCTGAGCTTTGGTTTTTATCACTCCGAAAGTAAGCAGTTTTGGTTCATTTTTAGTTTTCTCAAGCACGGCAAAACCACAGCGCTCGTAACCAGGATCAATACCTATGATGATCATTAGTCTGATTATATATATTTAATTAATTTTTTGGGTATATACTGAGATGATTTTTTGTAAATCAAAGATTAATTTAAAAAGCCCCGGATACGCCAGGGCTTTTTTGCTATACGCTTAGTATACTTTTACACAAAACTATCTGGGATCGGGAAATCGTTTGCGATTTGCTTAATTTCCGCTCGGATTTTATCTTTCGTCCCTTGATCATCTTTGTTTTTCATAGCCTCAACCATCAGCTCGGCAACACGAGTCGATTCGGCTTCTTTGAGTCCTCGAGTGGTGATTGCCGGCGTTCCAAATCGAATACCAGAAGGGTCAAACATAGACCTTGGGTCATCAGCGATAGAATTTTTATTAAGCGTGATCCCAACCTCGTCTAACACATCTTCGGCCTCTTGTCCGGTGACTCCAATTGAGCCTGAAGTATCAGCGAGAAGAAGATGATTATCCGTTCCACCTCCCATGAGCCGGATGTTGTTGTCTAAAAAGACTTTTTCCATCGCTTTTGCGTTTTTAAGCACTTGAGCTTGGTAGTCTTTAAATTGAGG
>CALIGR010000175.1 GCA_938021445.1 uncultured Candidatus Altimarinota bacterium | reverse complement strand
GAAGACGCTTTTGCTGTATCAGGACGGGAACCTGTTTATAAAAAATTTGGGCCAGATAACAATTACCAGCCAACAGCCGTCTTTAAAAATTCAGGAATGGGAACGCTGAACTCAAGTCTATTGGGAGGGACAAATGCTTATACAAAATTAGCCGTTATAACTCCGTCTTCTGTCGTTGGAAATCAAACTATTTTTGGAACAGAAGCCGGTGGTGACCACCGAATGCAAATAGAAGCCCCTCGAGTCGAACTTGATCACAATGGCGCAGGTTTTGCAGGTGAGGCGGTTGTGGCTGGAGAAACAGCTTTAGTGGCGGTACGTTATAAAAGTGGAGGGGCGGTTGATAATTTTGTTCGAGTGAATGGTGTGAGTGCGGTTAATAACGCCGCATACCCATTTAGTGATGGATCAACGATTACCCTTGGCCATGATAGTCTCACGAACTTTTTTGATGGAAATATTTCAGAAGCGATTGCTTATGACGAACAAGTAGCGGATCAAAACTTGGCTCAAATTGAGTCTTATTTGGCCTTGAAGTACGGACTGACTATTGTGCCAGATTATGTCGATTCAAGTGGAAATTTAGTTTATCCAGCGAGCACCACGACTTATAATAATGGAATTATTGGGCTCGCTCGAGATGATGCAACGGCACTGGACCAAAGAGTAGCTCATTCTCAGCAAAATGATGCTATTTTATCGATCGCGACGAATAATAACTTTCTTTTAGCCAATAATGATATAAATCGAACCAAACTGGCGAATGCTACTTATGTAGTCGGAGGACATGATGGAGGCGCCATAACTTTTGGCGCCGATTATGATGGAAATTCGGGAGAACGAATGACCAGAATTTGGCAGTTTGAAGAAACGCTCGAGACCGGAGATGTCACATTTGCGATTCCAAGCTCGACCATTTTTCCCGCCGGTATTCCAGTGCTCGTACAGAGTACAGATACTACGTTTGATGCGTTTGATGCTGGATCTGAACTGGTAGATGATGGATCTTTCTTTACGGGGACGGTTGATATAACCGATGGAGCTTACTTTTCTTTTGCGGTTGAAAACCCACCAGCGCCTATAGATGTAAAAAGGCAAACTCCGATGACACAGGAGACGAATGATACGAGTGTTATTTTTGAAGTTACTTTTAGTGAGGATGTGCAGAATGTGGATGTAACTGACTTTACCACTATTAAAACAGGAACGGTTACGGGTGATGTGCTCAGCGTTACTCAGGTATCAGGATCGGTTTATAATATTTCAATTACGAATGTGACGGGAAATGGAACTCTTGGTCTGGCTATTAACGCCGCGACTGATATCAATGATAACTTTAATATTGGGCTTAATACGAATATTCCAACAGGGGATAATGAACAGTATGATGTCGATACCGTTGCTCCGGCCGGGCCGACCGTGAGCTCGCCAACAGTAGGAGGAACGGTTTCAAGTCCCACGCCTATTGTTGGAAGCTGTAGTGGAGCTGAGGGTGGAACGGTTTCAATTACGACCGCTCCAGGCGGCGGGATTGTCCCAGATCCAACCGTTGGTGTGGTCGATGCACTGGGAGAATTTTCAGTGAATGTTGTCTGGAATGGAGCCTCAAATGGAAATACCTACGATTTGATTGCGGCTTGTACCGATTCAGCTGGGAATACTTCGATTAATACAATTGTTTCCGGTATTACTCCGGACCTTACCGGGCCACAAGCGCAGATAGAGCAGTCAGGCATTCAGCCGGATCCAACAAATGCTTTAGCGGCTCAATTTATTTTAACTTTTTCAGAACCTATAAATGGAGCCACGATTGCTCCAACTGATTTTGACTTAAGTGGCTCTACGGCTCCAGCCCCTACGGTTAATTCTGTTTCAGAGCTGTCTCCACTAGATGGCACGACTTTCAAACTCACAATTACGACTACTGGAGATGGTGAGGTAATGGTTAAACTGCCAGGAGGAATGGTGGAAGATGTGGCTGGAAATTCAAATGCGGGGTCTCTCTCGGTGGATAACACGGTTACGATCGATACGACGCCTCCGGCAGCGCCAAATGTAAGTGCTCCTCTTCCGGGTGCGACCGTTAACAGCCCGACGGGAGTTGACATAGAGTGTAATGAAGCCGGGGAGGTCATCACCATCATCAATCCAAATCTTACGCCGAATCCAACGACGTATACTTGTACGGGGGCCGGAGTTCAGACGGTCCCGGTGAGTTGGTTGCCTGGGACAACTGGAAATCAGGCCCTAGACGTAACGTTGACGGATCCAGCCGGGAATGTGTCTCCGACAACTTCGGTCTCGGTTATTGTGGATCTGGAAGATCCAGGGGTAACACTCAACCAGTCTACAGCTCAGTCAGATCCGGCGAATAGCTATCCAATTGTCTGGACTATCAATTTTTCAGAAGTGATTGATGTAACGAGTTTCACCGCTTCAGATCTAGCAGTCTCAGTGAACAGCGTATCCGTTCCGGTTGGAACGTTAGTACAGGTAGCGCCTAATGATGGGACGACTTTTGAGTATCAAATAACGGGCGGCTTAGTAACGGGTGATGAGGTGACGATTTCACTCCCGCTTGGAAGTGTTCAGGATCTTTCTGGGAATAATAATACCGTTTCGGTTTCAGGGGATAATACAATCGCTTTTGATAATACCCCTCCGGCGGTACCAGTCGTAAGTTCGCCGTTGGATGGACAAGCCGCAGGGAACCCAATGACGGTTACGGGGACTTGTGAACCAGGGGCTTTAGTGATGATTGATAATCCAAACATTCAAGGGAGCCCAGTAACCACCACTTGTGATCCAAGTGGGAGTTTTAGCCAAGATGTTTTATGGAATCCTGGAACTTCAGGATTACAAGATATAGAGGTATATCAGACTGACGCCGCTGGAAATGTTTCTCCGACCGATACCGTAACCGCTGTTGAGGTTGACCTAGATCCGCCTTCTAATCCAACGATTACTTTTCCAGACCCAAGCCTCGCGCCAAATGGATCTACCGATGGAACGATTAGTGGAATAGGAACTCCAGGAGACACGATTGAGGTTGTCTTAAGCCCGGGTGGCCAGACGTGTACAGCGATTGTTCAACCAGATGGTACTTGGACTTGTGAGGTGGCTCCTGCGCTGGTGAGTCCAGATGATGAAGGTCCACTGTTAGTCACAGCTGTCGCTTATGACCCAGCCGGAAATGCTTCAGGTCCTGATAGTGTCTTTGCTCAAGGAGATGTCACTCAACCCTCTGGAACGACTGTTGATAGTCCAGAGGCCGGCGACACCGTTAATAATCCAACGGTTGTAACAGGGCTCTGTGAAGCTGGGAGTACGGTTACGATTTCAAATCCAAACATTATTCCTGATCCGACCGTGACCATTTGTAATCCTGATGGAACTTACTCTACTCCTGTCCTCTGGGATGTTGCGGCGCATGGAACGCCTCAGACACTTTCTGTCACGGAAACGGATGGTGCAGGGAATACTTCTGTGCCAGTAACGCAAAACGTTGAAGTGGATCTCTCACCAGCGATTACCGGACCGAGTCCATTACAAGGAACCGTTGGCCAATTGACGACTGTTTCTGGGACTTGTGAGCCAGGCGGGACGGTTACTTTGACGGGGAACTTTACGCCAGATCCAAATATTGTGACTTGTGATAGCAATGGTATGTTTTCAGCTCCAGTCGTACCGACCGCTTCTGGACCGGTTGATATAACGGTGACTCAGACTGATGGAACTGGAAGTTCATTTCCAGGTGCCCCAGATAATCAAGGGGTCTTTACGATGGTAGTGAACGAACCATCAACTGACGATAATGATCCGACACCGGCTTCGGTCGAGAATTCAGGTTTTAATGGTGGTGATGGGGATGGAGATGGACAACCTGACTCGATTCAAGGAAATGTATCAACGGCTCCAAATATCGTTACGGGGAATTCTTCAACTTTAGTCACAAATGGGAGTAGCTGTCGAACGATTACTGGAAATGCTTTCATAAGCGAGGGGACTCTTCAGGTACAGGATCCAACAGCGGATTATCCACTTGGTTTGGTCGACTTTACCGTTGAGTGTGGAAGTCCAGGACTCAGTGCAGATATCACTATTTATTACACGGAAGAGTACGATACTTCAAACTGGACCTATAAAAAATATAGCGCTTCTGGTCAGGCCTACTCGAATATTGATGACTTAGTCACTTATGGAACCGCTAATGTTGGAGGTAAAATGGTAACGACCGTTTCTTACCGAGTAACAGATGGAGACCCAAGGACAGATGAAGATGGAATTGCTAATGGCGTCATTCACGATCCATCAGGGCCTTCTATTCCTCAACAAGTTGTCACCAGAATTGGGGGAGCGGTAACTCAAAATTACACCATAGCGATACGAGATCCAAATAGCGGATCTTGCGTGAATATGATTGTGAATCAAGGCGTTAGTCGGACCAATACTTATGCGAACTACCAGAGCTGTTTGCGTTCGTCTGCGACGGTTTCTGGTATACAGTGTGCAGAATCCTGGGCGGTAGAAAATGGTTTTCAACTCTGTAGTCCAACTCCAAGTAGCACTTTTGCTCGAACCCCTGTAAATGAAACCATTGCCGATGCTTATAGAGAAACGGTTCCGACGAATGTGGTAACAGAAACACCAGAAATAAGAGCGCCAGGGACAACCGTTAGAACTGTAGACGGTTATCAAGTACTTGAAATTCCAATTGTACGAGTGCCATTGGTTTCTCCAACGAAACGAGTCAGTGAGTGGGGACAAGAAGAACCTTTAAAAGCTTCAGCTCCGTCTTGTACCGAGGTCCAGTATGATCGATTCCCTGAAAATAGAGGTGATGGAGTACAATCAATGCTCTTTGAAGATGTAGATCCAGCACATCTAGATTATGCTTCGTTGATAGATCTAGCGGAGCAGAAAATTGTTTCAGGGGACAGTGATACCGGATACGCTCGACTGGATGATGGGATTACTCGAAGTGAAGCGGTGAAAATCATGACCATTGCTCGTGAAGATCTATTGAAACAGGGGACTTGTGTTGATTTGACCAATTTCCCAGATGTAAATACGGCCGCTTGGTATCACGATTTTGTCCAAAACATGGAACAACAAAATATCGTTCATGGTTATGATGATGGAATGTATCGACCCGGAAAAAGAATCATTAAAGCGGAACTCTATAAAATACTCGCTATTGGATTTGGTTTTATCTCTAAAGATGAGGCGAGTGCGAAAGCGGCATCAAATAATCAACTCTGGTTTGAGCCTTATATACAAGTTTTAGACTCGAATGTAGATCTACCAGCACGTCTTAAAAATGCGCCAGTCGATAAGACGATGACAAGAGGGGATGTCTTTACAGCACTTTCTTACACGCTTAAGAAAGTGGATAAGCAGTAATTAAGTAATATAAAAAACTCCTCAAGAGTATTCTTGGGGAGTTTTTTTATAATCAAAGGGTAGATATTCCTAGAGACTCGCGAGGTTAAACACGCTCGCTTGAAGGAGTGACGTACTTTGATTTTCTGGAGTTGGCATAACGCTTAGAGCGACTAAGAAAGCCGTTGCGATAGCTAGAGTTCCAGTAACTAGAGACACTTGCTCATTTTTAAGAGTGTCGATGAATGAAGCTGGTTCATTGTTTTTTGCCATTTTTTGTTTTTGAGTTAAAAAATTAGGATGACGGTTCGGGTCGTTTTTTTGATCGATCTAACTAACTGAACAAAACCAGTATACCTCAAAATTTGACAAAAAACAACTATTATTTTTTTAATTTATAAAACCACCAGATTGATGAGCCCAAAGCTCGGCATACTTTCCTTTTTGTTTTAAGAGTTCTTCGTGGCTTCCATCCTCTATAATCTGTCCTTGCTCGAGGACGATGATTCGATCCATTTGGCTGAGCGTCGAAAGGCGGTGGGCTATAACAATTGTCGTCTTATGCTTCATTAGCTTGGCTAAAGCGGACTGGATAAATTGCTCAGAGGTTGAATCCAGGGCTGAGGTCGCCTCATCAAGAATTAAGATTGGTGCCTCTTTGAGCATGGCTCTTGCAATCGCTACTCTTTGCTTTTGGCCTCCAGAGAGTTTGATCCCTCGTTCTCCAACCAAAGTATCGTAGCCTTCAGATAGTTCTGAGATAAATTTATGTGCGTAGGCTTGCTCAGCGACTTTGATCATTTCTGACTCAGAAGCTTCTGGTTTTCCATATAAAATATTTTCTTTCAAAGAACGGTGAAACAGTATTGGTTCTTGTGGGACATAGGCGATGTTCTTCCTTAAGTCATCTTGAGTGATATTTCTGATGTCTTGTTGGTCGATCAGTATTTTCCCATCACTGACCTCCATAAACCTGAGTA
>CALIGR010000174.1 GCA_938021445.1 uncultured Candidatus Altimarinota bacterium | reverse complement strand
AAGTGTTGGAGCGGGCGGTTCTATGGATTGGAGATTGATGATTGCTGAAGTCGTGGGGATGATGATCTTTACCTTTGGTATCAGCGCGGTGGTTGAAGGAAAAGTACCAGAAAGTATGTCTGGTGTAGCGGTTGGAGGTTCTCTACTACTAGGAGTGTTGGCCGCAAGCCAGGTTTCAAATGGAGTGCTCAATCCAGCGGTGGCATTTGGTATTGGCTCAATCTCACCAATGTATATTGCCGGTCCAATTGTCGGTAGTATTCTTGGGTTCTGGCTCTACGCTTTTTTAGCGGCAGAACCAGCTACTGGGAAGAAAAAAAGAAAATAATTTAGTGAATTTAAATTCAGATTTAGAAGTAGGGAACAGATACTATCTGTTCCCTACTTTTTTATGTCAAAGTCTTACGACGCCTTGGTTGATCTTTACGGCGTATTTGCCGGAAACGACCTGGACGGTCCCGATACGTTTATCACAGGCTGGGCAGGTTATTTCTGTATTGAGTGTGAGTGGTGGGATTTTCAGGAAAAGACCGCTTACATCTTCTAATATACGCTCAAAGTACATCTTACGGAGTCTTCCAGAGCCCCCTTTTTTGTAGTCAGCTAGGTGTAGCCCACACTCACAGAGGACCTTGAGTCTTTTAAATTTAGGCATGACTAGGATATTGACTTTTTGTTAATATTAATTATTAGTTGATTAATGTCAGCTGAACAACAACAACTTGAGGAGCTCGATAACTTGCTTTTGAGGCAAAAAGAAGAAGGTAATTCCTCTTGGCAAAAAATGAATGATTGGTTTGCCCATAATAAGATACCTCGAATATTTAAACCACATAATTTAGCTTTTTACGGTGCTTTTTATGGTGGAGGAGTTTGTTTTTTTGATTACGTACAAAAATTATCTGATCAAAATCAAGGAACTTATGATTCCCCAATATTGGCTACAGCTATTGCGGTTCTCCATGCTTCACCTTTGGCTACCTCCGTTTGGGGAGAACGGAGAAAAAGCCTTAGAGCAGCAAGTAGTGACTACCGAAGCTTTTCGGCTAAAGTTCTTACGAAGGTGTCAGCTATTTTAGCATCTTCAGAGATCGAAGATAAAGGCTATGAAGATGTACAAAAAGATGCGATGGCAATTCATTTTCTCCATAATTATCTAACGATTTGCTTGGAAGCTTTACATTCTGAAAATGGACGAAGAGAAGCGGCTTTTGACCAGCTTTTAAGAGAATGTGAAGCCGATCCTATAGACAGTGGTGACGCGCCGGATGAATCTGAAAGTCTTGTTGTCGGAGCCGAAATTAGGCAATTTGTGGTAGGGGCCGTAAAAAAGACAAGAAGCTTACCTGGTCTGGATGAGTCGACCAAAAATGTAGTCTTAGCCAGTGAGATTCGGTTTGAGCTTGCGCGGCATCTCCATATGTTTGCTCAAAAATATAACACTGACTTTTTAACTGAGGTTAGTTCAGAAATTCATCCGATCATGGAAATGTACGAAAAATTTGTAAGAAGAAAAATGAACTCCTCAGAGTTTATGCTTACGGGGATCGCGTTTTTAGCGGTGCTTAGTCATTTAACGGGTATGCCGTTTGCCAATAGTCTTACAGGGGGCTCTGCTGGCTTCTTGGCGGCGCACTTAATTGATTCACAAACCAATACCCAGCTTGGTAACTTTATTGATGCTACAAACCCTACGGATAAGAGAACTCAAACAGTTTCAAATTGGATTCGGGATGCAGCAAGAAGAACTATAAAACTAGAGAGTAAACCGAATCAAAAACTCCTTATTTCCTGATTTTCCGTTTAGAGCGGACTCGGCGGTTTTTATGTTTGTAAACTTTAGGGTTTCACAGAGAGTGATGATTTTGGTGAGTGAGTCTTGTTGTAATTTTTCTGATTTTACAACGCCGTGTTTGTCCAACCCTTGAGGGCCGACTTCAAACTGTGGTTTTATGAGGAAAATCCCGGTGCTATCTGGTTTCATAAATTTTGTAATAAGTGGTAGAACTATAGTGAGAGAAATAAAAGAAACGTCGCCAACCACTAAATCTACTTTTTTACCAAGTTGTGTGGGGGCTAGATTTCTAATGTTTTGATTTTCTAGATTTATCACTCTGGGGTCATTTTTGAGATCTTCATGTAACTGGTCATGCCCAACATCAACGGCAATGACTTGCGAAATGTTATTGAATAAAAGAACCTGAGTGAAGCCTCCGGTAGAAGCGCCTATGTCGAGGGCGGTTTTGTTTGTGAGTGCTTGAGGCCAGAGCTCAAGCGCTTGAATTAGCTTTAGGGCGGCTCGTGAAACCCAGGGGTGATCGAGCTGAAACAAAATATTATCTGTGTCTGAGATGATGAATCCGGGCTTTTTGATAACTCGACCATTAACCGTTACCAAACCCGATTTGATAAGGGATTGGGCCTTGGTTCGGCTGAGTTTTTGAGTGGTGAGGTATTGGTCAATTCTCATGGTTGGTTTTATCGTCATTTAATCGCTTGACGAAATGATGCAGATCAATAGTTTTCGGTTCGATTTTTTACTCATTTTGAGCTAAACATGCCAATTATCAAGTCAGCCATCAAACGAGTGCGACAGGAAGACCGTCGCCAAAAACGAAACCTAGTTGTTTCTAGACGATACAAAGAACTTATGAAAGAGTTTTTAAAACTTATTGAAGAAGGGAAGAAAAAAGAAGCACAAGCTCTTTTTCCACAACTGCAGAAGTCTATCGACATGGCGGCTAAGAAAAATCTTATCCACAAACGAAACGCTTCACGAAAGAAGTCAGTTTTAGTAAAACAGCTTAAGTAAGAAAATTTTAAGTAAATTTAAATATCAAAGACTCAGTTTAACGACTGAGTTTTTTTATGCCCCAAAGACTTCATCCCAAATCAAAGCGATCAGTCCCAAAGAAATAAAGGTATCGGCAAGGTTAAAGATAGGGAACTGCCAGATAGAAATGAAGTCGGTTACGAATCCAAAATAGATTCGATCAATCAGATTACCAACCGCTCCGGTGAGAAGGATCAAGAATCCCCAATACTTGGCTTTAGAGAGATTTGATTGAGAAAAGAGTACATATCCAAGATAGAGACAGACAAGAACGCTTAGAGGGATCAAAATCTGGTAGGCGACTGGAAGTGAAAAAGCGATCCCGGTATTTTCGGCATAATCAAACTTTAACCAGTCTTTGATAATGTTGATTGGCGTTTCTAGGTTTTCCCGCGCGTAAAACTTAGTGACTTGATCTAAAATCACTCCGAGCACCAAAATAGCCGAGGTTTTGAAGTATGTCATGAGTCTGATTGTAAGGCTAAGAGGTTGTTGGCTTTTTGCAATAACTCGTCCCACTCTCGTTCTGGATCAGATTCAGCGGTTATCCCGACGCCGATGGGGAGATCGAGTGTGCCAGTTTTTGAGTTGTAAAAAATGGTTCGGATTAAGATATTAAAGATAGATTCAGTGGCTGATATTTTAACACCGAAAGTTCCCGTAAAAAATTTTCTATCAAAATCCTCTAAGTCTTGAATGTACTCGAGAACTCGCTTTTTCGGTGCGCCTGAGATAGAACCCGCGGGAAGCAGTTTTTTATATGACTCAGCTGAAAGTTTGGAGTCTGGGAGTGTGCCAGTGATATGACTTAGGGCGTGTAGGGTTCCCGCTTCTTGTACGAGCTCTCGTTCATTCGTGACGATAACCTTCTGGCAGATCTGACCGAGGTCATTTCGGATGAGATCAGTGATCATGCTGAGCTCTGATATTTCTTTTCCGGACGTCTTGAGATATTTTTCAGTCCCAGTTCCCTTAATAGGGAAACTTTGAATTGTGGTTTTATCTTGAGTGATGAATATTTCGGGAGAAAATGAACAAATAAATTGATCATCAATACTTATTATTCCGCCGGCACGTGACTTTTCCAATTTTAGGAAACTAGCATAAAGCTGAATGAGTGTCTGTTTTATCGTCTGAGGATCTTGATCTTGCGCCTTAAGTGAAAAATTTTCTGCGAGATTTATGACCCAGACTTGTCCTTCTTGAGCGCCGATTTTGGCTTTTTTTACCCGGTTGATGAAGTCATCCTTTTGGTGGTTTTTGACTTCAAGGGTGAGCGGCGTGGTTTTTAGATTTTTGAAAAAGAGATCAGG
>CALIGR010000173.1 GCA_938021445.1 uncultured Candidatus Altimarinota bacterium | reverse complement strand
CTTGCCGCTGCTAGAGCGCTTGATATAAAGTATGATGCTTCTACAACCAGCTCTCTCGTGCTGGAATGGGTTAATGTAACCACAGCTCCGGGAAAAACATTAGTTGGGAGTACCGCGGGGACCGCTCCAACCTTGATCGCTCGTTTCGAAAGTTTGTCGGCTAGCTCGGGTATGGCGAGTTTGGTTTCTTCTATTGCAACCTCTGGGCTTAATGCGGTTTCTGAGTTTAATTTTGCCTCCCAAGGAGGAGATGGAGCGCTGGATATTGTAGATTGGGATGTCGAAATTGCCGGTGCTACAAATGTTGTAACAACGGGAACTATAACAACAACTCCAGCCGATACGATTTTTGTTTATCCAGGGATGAATCTTCAAGAAGCGGTTGATTCAGTCTCAAGTGGGGGCGTAATTACGTTGCTGTCAGGAATTCATACCATTGATAGCCCGTTGTTGATCACGACTGATAGCCTAACACTTCAGGGATATGGAGACTCTTCGATTATTGAAGCTTCTGGTTTTGTTGGAGTTACAGCCGAAACTGGGGCGATTCAACTTGGAGCGGTAAATGGGACGGCTCCGGTCAGTAATGTGAATCTTTCAAACTTTCGTCTTGAGGTGAATGGGACTGATATACATGGGATCAGGGCTGCAGGAGGAACAGATATTCGGCTTGATAGTATAAGTGTAGAGAAGACGGCCGGAACTTCTGGTTCAGGTGGAACGGCTAAGATCGGGATTTTACTCATGGATGGTGCAACGACCCCATTAGTACGTCCTATCATACAAAACAGTAAGGTGGGTGGAGATACTGGACGGTGGTTTACTGATGGAATTCATGTCAGTGGAGAAGGAGCCACAGGCGGGTTATTTGGAAATGGCAATGGAGTGCAAAATGCGCTAGTTGAGAGTAGCTCGGTGGACTTTGTTGGAGAGACGGCAGCGGTTTTTGTACACGTGACCGATAGTTCTTTATTTAATAATCGATTCACTCGAATGGGAGGTGGTGGTGGCGGTGCTTATGGGATCTATATGGGACGGATCAATCGGACTAATATGACCAATAATATCGTGAGTGGATCTTTATCTACTGGATCCATCGCGATTGGAGTTGAATCGTTCAACATCGGAGCTGATCCAACGACAAAAGATTCAATTTTTACCGGGAATGTTATTGATGGGACGGGAAGTGGAGGGGTTGGTTTTGGGACTGGTTTTCAGATAGGTTCTAATGCGGGGACGACGGTCACGGGGAACTTGTTTGAGCAAAATTCAATGCTTGGCGCTTCTAATGTTACAACCACCGCTATTTTGGCTCGTGGAAATTTTGATAAAAATTCGATTTCTCAAAACGTGATTTCAGGAGGAACCAACAACTGGGACACTGGGGTGAATATTTCCAACACAGCCTCGGCAGAGAATAAGATGGATAATAATCGCTTTGATAATGTCGCAAATCAGTTCGCGCTCGGATCTACTGACACAAAATTTGGAGTCTTAAGCCACCGCTCTACTTCAGATCCGACCGCGGGGGATGATGTTGATACTGGTTATGAAGTGGGAACTATTTGGATTAACACCACCACGGATGCTAGTTTTGTTTCGGTTGATGACACTTCTGGGGCCGCTGTTTGGAGTAGTATAGGAAGCGGGGGATCGTCCTCTTCAACCTTACTTCAAGATGCGGACGGTGACACAACGATTGAAGTCGAGCGGACTTCGGATAATGATGATATTTTTATGAGAAGTGCCGGCATAGATCGTTTTGAAATTTTAAGTGATGGAACTTTTGAGCTTAATGACGGCGGTGGCCGAATTTTAGCAACGGGATTAGATAACAGTTTTGTAGGTGGAGCAGAATCTCAAAATGTCGGGATAGGGGATATTGATAATCAAGATAATGGAACTCGATTTTTGATTAACACCGGAAGTGAGGATTTTTTATTTGAAAATGGAAACATAGGGATTGGAACGGTGCCGGGTGATAGTCGAATGATTGATGTGCTGTCTCAAATAGAGAGAGCGGTCGTACATATCGAGACGTTAGATACTACAAATTCTACACAAGGGTACTCTGGGTTTGAAAGTGCGACTCCGGACAATCGTCTGTGGATGAACTCTCACGGTGAAAATAGAACGCTTTCTCGTTGGGGACTAACGCTGGGAGGTTGGAATGAGATTATCGCTCGAGAAGGTACAACGGCTGGAACTCATGAAGGGTTAGTCATTGGAACGGGAAGTGCGACTCCACTGGTATTTGGAACGAATGATACTATTCGAGCTCAGTTTGATTCATCGGGGGCTTTTAAAATTACTCCAGATGGAATTAATAATGTCTTAAGCTTTGACGCAAATACAGGGAATAACGTTCAGCCGGGGTATGTTCTAACGGCTACGGACACGGATGGGACGGCTCAGTGGCAGCCAAAATCAGATTCTAAAAATTTATTAAAAAATAGTAGTTGGGATTTAGGAACGGGTACTGTCGGTGGTTTTGCTGCTAATGGTGACGCTGCAGAGAATATTCGAGAGTGGGGCGATACTCCATATGGGGATCGAGGGATTTTATGGAAAGCGGTTCCGGATCCAACGTCAGGACCGGATGGTGGCTGGAATCACCCAAATATCCCAATAGACCATACGAAGGCGTATAGATCTATGGTATGGGTTAAAAAGACTGGAAGTACAGATGGGAGCACTTACTTAGGGGCTGGGCTTGGAGCTTTGACACTCAACTTAGACGGAACGGTTAATAATAACCCTTATTTCTGGGTGGGTGATTTACCAGAGTTAGAGAAATGGTACTTAATTGTCGGGTACATTCATGGCAGTGGTGATACGGTTACTGCCAGCTCAGGCGGTATCTATGATGGAGAAACGGGTGAAAAAGTAATTAACACTACGGACTTTAGAAATGCTCCGACAGCGACCACTCAGACGCACCGTAGTTATTTGTTTTATAACACTGATACGGGGAACAGGCAGTACTTTTGGGGCCCTCGTTTCGAAGAGATAAATGGAGATGAAATGCCGGTGTCGGCTTTACTTCCTCATTTGACCCCAGAAGCGGGAAATGCTGGTACGGATAGTGATAGTTTTACTATAGATCAAGATGATACAGGTGGAGATGTCTCATTGGTGTTTGGCACAGCCCTAGATGAACGGCTTACTTGGGATAGCACAAATCTTGAGTTTGTATTAAGCGATGACCTAAATCTTGGGCTAAGTGAGCTAAAAGAAGCCCGTTTAGAAAATCTTTCAATAGAGCCGCTTTGTGATGTCGCTTCGGCTGGGAGAACTTACTTTAACTCTTTAGAAAAACGGGTGTATACTTGCAATGGGACCAATTGGTATACGGACGTTGAGCAGGCGCAATTTTCCGGTAGAGCTTATTTAAACACTGACGAGCGTTGGGTTTTTGCGGGAAGCACGGTGTATGGGGAAACTTATTTCCAGTGGAATGGGAATGCCGGAACGAATGCGGTCCCAAATAGCTCGTGGGCGAGCCAAGGTGTTTGGCTTCCAAAAGGAACAAAGATAAAAAAAATAACGGCGGTTGGGAGAACGAATAGTAATCAGGTGGATGATTTAGAGTTTCGTTGGGATTTTCGATATCCGGATAATGTGAGCCGCTGGGAGGCGGGGCTAGATAACAATAATGAAGATGACTCTGAATTGATCCTTCAGGATTTATGGATGAATCCCACAATCGCAGGACAGGTGGCTTTTGGTGGACAGACAAATGATATTCATAAGCGAGAATATGAGATTGATTACACCACGCCGGAAGATGGCTGGCTTGATCAGTTCATCAGGCCTCAAGGAGGGGTTACACAGACTCGTTACTTTTATACGACGACGATTGTTGATTATCTTCTTCCAACGGATTAACCTTTGCTTTTAAAAAGCTTGAAATTGTGGTATAATTTCAGGATGGATAGGTTATTTGGAATTAAGTTTTTAGGTTTAATTTTACTGCTAGGCAGCTTTTCGGCCCTGGAAGAGACTTCTGCACGTCTTATTTTCACCCAAGAAGCAGGAGTAGAACTTGATACTTTTACCATTGATTTTGGCGATAACTCTCAGGACTTTATAGACCTAGAGTTTGGAACGGCTTTAGGGGCTAAAATCACTTTTGATACACTGAATGATAAGTTTTTGGTTAATAAAAATTTTGATCTGACTGACAATCAAGCGCTTAACTTTAGAGTTGAGAACCTAGCTGCCGCGCCGACATGTGATGGAACGGTTACAGGGAAGACCTATTTTAATACAGCAGATACAAACATGTATGTTTGTAATGGGTCCCTTTGGGAGCAGCTTGATGCAGTTGGGGGTGGTGTTGGTGTAGCGAGTGTTTTCTACGCTTATGATGGGACGGGAGGTCAGGTTGTAGATGGGACAGAAATTACTTTAAATTTAGATACTCCAGAGGTTGTAGATCCAAATTATAGTCTTATGGCTGATGAGGTGACTATCACAAATGCAGGGCTCTATAAAATTCACTTAGACTCAGGATACACAGAGACTAATACAACGGGAGGGCAAAGAACTTCGATTGAAGTTAGACTACAAGAAGATGGCGTTGATATTCCTGGGGCTTTCTCGGATTGTTATTTACGGGAGACGGAGGAGACTAGTTGCGCGATGACAATTTTGCATCAAGTCGCGGCAGGAGGGATTATCAGAGCGCGTATACAAAGAACGGGAGGAACGACTAATGTGGAGACGTTGTCAGACGCGTCACGCCTTATTATTGAGCGCATAAGATAAAAAACTAAGTATTTAAATTAAGATTCTTTAATTGTAAACCGGCCTTTTTTAAGGTATAATAATCTGATTAATTTACCCACATGTTGTTTAAAAAATTAGAAAGTTTTATGATTTTGTTTTGTTCCGTTGTATTGCTCTTTCCGGGAAGTGGAAAGGCGAGTTTAGTTTTTACAACTGAAGCCGGGATAGAGACGGATACTTTCACTCTAGATTTTGGCGATAATGCTCAGGCAGATATTGATCTTGAGTTTGGCGCTAGTAGCGGGGTAAAAATTAGCTTTGACACGGTTGACGATAATTTTTTGATTACCCCGGATGGGAGTGGTAAGGGTCTCTATATTGATACTGAATCTCGAGTTTCGATTGGAGATGTTACCGATCCTCAGGCAAATCTTCATATTAAAGCTTCTAGTGATATTGATGCACCAGGACTTTATATCGATAAAAAGCAAAACTGGGGAGGAGAGACGGGAATCGTTGTGGAAATGGATGGAGAAGGAGATAATAATAACGATGGTCTGCAGAATCCATTCTCGGAAGATATACTGATTGATTTGCGAGCTAATACTTCAGCTACAGCGGTTACTCCTGCTGATTGGAAGTTTCGAGTCTGGGGTGATGGAAGGACTAATGTTAAAAAAGAGTTAACGATTGGGGATCAAGTTCCTGGTGATGGATCAGGGTCTGGTGGTCAGGAGCTGAAAATTGATGCAAATGGAGCGATTGGCGGAGATTTTTATTGTGATAGTAATGGGCTGAATTGTACGGCTGCTGCAGATCTAGGCGGAACAGACACAGACGATCAAAAGCTTAGTTATTCAGCGGCCACTCAAGAACTTGAGATCCAGGATGGAAATAAAGTAGTCCTTAGTTTTGGAAACTTAACAGATGTCGATGGAGATACTAAAATAGAGCTAGAGAAGGCGGCCGATGATGATACGATAAGACTTCAGACAGATGGCGTTGAGCGAGTCGCTATTGATGAGTTTGGGAATGTGCGCTACAAGTCAGATGGAGTTTCAGATGCACTAATTCTTAATAAAGGGAAAGGCGGTGTTGGTGCCGGTTCTGATATTTTGATGACGGCTCAAGGACTTATTGCGGCTGAGAGTAATATGATTTTTAATATAGACTCGGATAATGATACGGATGCTTCTTTATTTTACTTTAAGAAAGATACGGAAACTTCAGAGGGACAAACACTGGCGACCCTTGATGAAGATGGAGATTTAGATGTTTCACATCATACGGCGATTGGGCCAAATGCGACTAATACAGATCTTCAGACTTTGACGTTAGCCGATAATTACAATGAAGATGCGAATACGTTTCAGCTGAGAAGCTCGGTTACGGTTACCTCTCCGGTCTTAACGGGGACAAGAACCAGTTATAATGGTTTCTTTGATCTGGTAAATAACAAGACAGAGGATTTAGTTGGGAATAAGCATTCAGAAGCGACAGGACTTTACTCACGAGTAAGAAATACGGGGTCTGAGACCTTTCGTACGATGAGAGGGGTACACGCTACAGCTTATAATGATAGTGATGCGGCATCGGATTTGGGAACGCTTTATGGCCTTCAAGCAGAAGCCTACCAAAACGACACAACTTCTAGCTTAGCTGCAGCTTATGGAGTCAACTCGACCGCCCGTGGCCGCTCGGCTTCGACTGGAAGTATTACAAACCTGAGAGCCTTTAATGGAAGTGCTCTATCCTATGGTAATGATATTACTAATGCTTATGGAGCTTATAACTATGCCGCAACGACAAATGGTCAAGATGGTTCGATTGCCAATGCCTATGGAACCAGAGGACGAGTCTATTCTGCTTCAGATGATGGAGGGGATATAACCAATGCTTATGGTGGATACTTTGATATCGCGAAGCTGGCTACGGCTAATAATATGAATACAGCGCGGGGTGTTTATGCTACGGTTAGTGGTGCTAATACGGCTTATGGACTTCAGGTTAGTAATACTTCAACCAGTAATTTGAACAATTATGGTATTCATATTACAGCCAGGAATGGAACCACTAACAATTATGGAATTTATGGAGTTGAAGGGGATTGGGTGCTTGATGCGGATGGTGATGGGATTGTTGGTGGGACGGGGCCTGGTGGGGATTTCTTTTTGGGGGAAAGTCAGGATTTGAAGCTTTATCATGATACGGCTGACTCATTTATTCTTAATAAGACTGGGGATCTCTATATCTCTGATACCGGAAATGATGATGTCATTCTTTCTTACAATGGAGGGAAAGTAGGGATCAACCAGCTAGACCCACAGTTTCAACTTCACGCTACTGAAGAGGGTGATGGAATAGTGGCCCTCTTTGAGACCTCAGCGCCGAGCGGTACTGATACAGGGATAGCGATTAAAGGGGCCAGAAACGGGACGACGAACGTTGATACGGCGTACGTTGATTTACAAAATTTTGATAGTAATGAAGGCGCTGGGACGGAATATTCAATGGGGAGGCTGGCCGCTGGAATGGAAGACGCAGACGGGCAAACCGGGCGTTTGAGATTTTCGGTCAATGATGGAACCGGCCTTCAAACGGCTATGGTCATAAACTCAGACGGTAATGTCGGGATTGGAGTCGACGATCCAGTCGGACGAATACAAACCGTTGGTAGTGATGAGCTACCGGGTTTATACCTGACCGGGGAAGATAATATATGGTTTGATAATGGCCAGGTTCGGATCACGACGCATGATGGTCAGGGAAACTGGCAGATCAAAACCGGAGCAGATAATGATGACAATTATGCCGGGATAGCCGACGGAGCGATTAAGTTTCGTATGAGTGAAAATGGACGACTGGATATTCACTCGGCTCCAGCCGGTGTTGTGGGAGATCCAATTACCTGGACTTTAGGTTTTAATCAGGATGCAGATGGCAATGTGGGGCTCGGCACCGCGAGTACCGGTGAAAAATTAGACATTAATGGTGCCATTAAGCTTAGAAATACAGCGAGTGCTTGTGGAGTCATTAGCGCTGGGGTGATTCGCTACAATGCTGGAGTTTTTCAAGGCTGTAACGGGACCGCTTGGGTGAACTTTTAAGTCACGCTCTGTAACTCAATTTTTTTAGGTAATTTTTTTTGAATGGTGAAAAAAAAGCTAGAGCCTTTTCCTGGGATCCCTGCACTTTCTACCCAGACTTTTCCGCCGAAGTATTCGACAATTTTTTTCACAATATTGAGCCCTAGACCAGAGCCTGAGTATCTTTTTTTGAGCCCGGTTTCAAGTTGCTGAAACTTCTCAAAAATAATTTCCTGCTTGTCTTTATGTATTCCGGGACCGGTGTCTTTAACTTCAATCGTATACTGGTTTTTGTCTTCAGTGAGGTATACACTTATTTTTCCTTTATTTGGTGTCATTTTATAAGCATTCCCAATGATGTTTTTAAGTACTTGCTCAAACTTTCCACGGTCAAAAGTTAAATTTTTCTTCTTAATTTTTTGTTCAAGGGAGATTTTCATCTGCTTTTCCTCACAGATAATGGTGAAATCATCTACCATTTTTTTCATCCATTTTGAGAGGTCGGTTTTCTCGAGGTGTACGTTGAAAGTACCGGCTTCGATCCGGCTTATGTCTAACATGTTGTTGGTCAGATGGATCAGGTCTTTAGTGCTTTCAAATATATTGGTGAGAAACTCTTTTTGCTGTTTGTTTACGCTTCCAAATTTTTCAGAAAGAAGGAAATCAGTATAGCCTCGAATGATAGTCATAGGCGTTCGAAGCTCATGAGAAGCAATAGAAATAAAGTCGTCTTTAAGAGCGTCTAGTTCTTGTAGTTTTTTATAAGACTTTGTGATTTTGGCATTGGCTTTCTTTAACTGCTCAGTTTTGACCTCAACTTCATCTTTAAGCGTTTCGTTGTAGTTAATCGCGGAGAGTGAAAGAGATAGATGCTTCCCGACTTGGTCTATAAGGTTCAACTCTTCGAGCGAGAAATAGTTCCCAACTTTTTTGTCGCCGAGAACGAGGAGCCCGATTAGTTTTTCGTTTGCGTGTATGGGACAACAAACCTCACCAATTTTTTTAAGTTCTGAGGCGTAAGGAATACGTGTTTTTTGCTCAGCCTGTCTAAGCTCAACTTCTTCGTTTACGAGTGTGCCTTTGTTGGTTTGAAAGAATTTATAAAGTTTTGGGAAATTTTTTTCTAATGGTTTTTGTTCTATAATTTGTGCGGATTCTAACTGTATTTTCTCTATAAATAGTTCGTCTAGAGCCTTTTCTAGCTGCTTTTTGTTAGAATAGAAGGTTTTGTGTTCTTTGAAGTCACCGATAGCTTTCTCGAAAGATTCAAAGTCAGAGAGTCTTAGAATATGCGATAGTAGTCGAGAGTTTGTGAAAATAGACTCAAATATGTGGTAGAGTGCCAGCGCAAAAACCAAACCAACCAGATAAAGAGCTCCTCCTCTTTCTATGGTTGCGATCTGATTGAGATAGAAATAGAGAGAAAATAAACTCACTATCGTAAGAGAGAACGAGAGTGTTTTTTGAAGGAAGTGAAGTAGGTTGAGTTCGAAGTTAACAAACCGGTAACGAGCTATCAAATAGGCAATGCTGCATACATAGACCGAGGCGAGTATGTTGAGGTATGGCGGTATATTTATGTCTAAAAACAGGAAATAGTTGGTCGATCCAGAAGAAAGCCCCACGAGCGTGCCGACTAGAAATCCTTTAAGTTGTCTTTTTCTGAGACCTTCGGCTTTTCTGTAGTGTTGGTAGAGCAGTATGGCTGGGTAAACAATGAAAAAAGACCAAGACACGAGCCAGATATAGTATAGAGGGCCGGGAATAGGCCAAAAGGCGAGATCGAACTTTGGTACGATGTCTATAATAAATAACTGTGTCGGAATAAAGAGCCAAAAAACGAGATGAATAAGGTACCCGGCTTTGACGTATTTTTTATGAGTTTCCCAGATATTTAGGACATGGCAGACTAGATGGAAATGGGCCACGGTTATGAAGTTGCTCGCTAAGTGTAGTGTGTAGAAAGAAAGCAGGCTCAGTGTTTTGTTTTCAGGGGTAAAGGGAAAGAAGTAGAGCATTCCCCAAGCCGCTATCAGTAAGCACTGAAATATGAATATTTTAGCAATCTTAGAATTGTATTTTTTCTTATACAAAACAATAGCCACCATGATTCCTGTGATGGCATTAAAGAGCGCACTGAAACCTAAAAACGCATAGAGATTCATTTTTTGAGTTTTTTTGCTCTAATGATACAGGCTAATCCATCAAATGTCTCCTCAACTACGGATTGGATCTCAAATCCGGCTGCCTCAAGCCACTGAGTGACCTGTGCTGTGGGGAGAAATTGAGCGCTTGTGCTAATGCCCTTTATGCTGTGATTGTGCATAAGGCTCCCGACATACTTCATCCCTTGTATGATGTCGTAGTCTTCATAGTTCCCACTGGCTTCTACTCTCTCGGCTATTTTTCGCATTAGCTTGTAGTAGAGCGGGTGCTCTACAGTAAGGCCGAGAATGACCTGACCATCAGGAGCTATGATTGAGCTAAGTTTTGCTATTTCGGCCTCGGTGTCACCGTAGTTAAAAACTAAATTTGAAATGCCTAAATCGATCTTCGGTTCGTCAAGAAGAGCGGCCGGTATTATTTCGCCAGAACCAGAGTCTGAAACGGCCGTTTGAAAATGAGTGGCGGTTTTTACACCTTGTTTCCTTAGGTCCAGACAGAGGTTTTCGAGCGCTTGCTCGGGAATAGACTTTTCGTCATCACTATCCACGTCTGTTAGCAGCACGTTTAGTGGACCCGTATTTCCGGCTTGATCGAGTGAACCAATGACCATATTCATACAGTTAGCTCTTGTGCCACAACCGATATCAACGACTTTTTCTATCTTTGGTATCTCGGCTACCGCTGCGGTTACTTCCTTTGCAACATCTTTTAGGTATTCCTGATACTCAGGAATGGCTAATTGATAGTAAAATAATTTGGCGGCTTCGCTATCAGCCCAGCTGTTTTTTTGGTGATCAGCGGCACTCACCGTTATGTTTCCGAATGAGACGGCCATTTCCCATAAGTTAGAATCATTATTCCAATAAAATACTTGTACGGCGTACTCTCCATCATCTAATTCTTGAACCGCTATGTGTAGATTGTCATCGTACGAGAGGGGCAGTGGGACCGTCATTTTTCGTATTTGACTGACCGCCGTATAGGTTTTGTCTGGATGCTTTTTTCGATAGAGATATTCACAGGCTTGAAACACTGGGGCCGCGGTTATGTGAACGGGGACAATTTCGGCCCCTTCAAAATGTCCAGCAGAGAGCTCGGGTTTAAGCTGCATTTTAGCACTGAGCTTTGTTTGGGCTTGATTTGTCTGGAGGTCGGTCAGCGCAAGATCTGGACCAAACCCAGGCGTTGGGATTATTTCTGACGGATGAGCAATCGGTGTTTCTTCGAACTGGGGATCAATTGGTTTTCGCCTTCTCCTTATATCAGCCATTCGGGGTCTTTTGGGTAAAAGTTGTTGGTAGGGCATTCTCTGCATTTCGATGTCGGTAGACATGATGGTTATGCCAGGGCTTTCCTCGTCTTCCATGTATATAATTTCTCCATTTTCTATATGACATTTTTTGGAGCCAATTAGATCTTTTTCTGCCAGGGTTATGAAGAAAGGTAGTTCTCCAGGGGTTTTTTGACTTTGTGTTATTTTTAACTCGGTAATGCGCTCAGTCATTGGCGTGACGCTATTTTCGTCTAGTGGATCAAACGTTGGATCTTGAATAAGGTTTGCGGCTTCACACAACTGAGATATTCCCGCGCCTAGGTGTATAACATCAGTGGTTTGTCCTGGGTTGAATATCGTTCCAATCCAATAAGGACCGTCGGACGTCTCGACTCTCCAGCAGTTTTCGCCAATGAGTCTCGTTGGCGGAGTGACGCTTAAATGAGCGGAAGCATTGAAGCTTTCAATTTTTTGTATTTCAGCTCCGTTTAAGACATTTTGTAGCAGTCTTGCTTGTGGGTCTTCTTGCCTTTCCTGGACCCATGTTAGCTGTCTTAGGTCACAGGCTTTCAAATCTGGCGTTTCTGGTCCTACATCACTAATAAAAAAAGTTCCTCCAGTTCGCCCTCTTATGGCGAAAGAAAAAGCCTTTTGAGCGGCTCGTAAACCTCTTTCTATTATTTCTATTAGCCGATCTTTTCCGGGGAAATTTGGTATTTCTGGCGTTGGATTTTCCGTATCGAAGGTTCGTTGTCCTGTTTTGTCTGGATTAGTTACTATATCGTCACGACTCATGTTTTTTTTTGTGAAATTGTTTATCGAATCTAGTGCGACTATTTCATTTTTAAAAGATTTGTGACACTTAATGTGGTGATTTTTGATCGAAATATTCTCCTGCATATTTACTAAATAGCGCTTA
The DNA here is from genome assembly GCA_938021445.1 of uncultured Candidatus Altimarinota bacterium. GTDB lineage: Bacteria > Patescibacteriota > Gracilibacteria > UBA4473 > UBA4473 > CALIGR01. The sequence continues at coordinate 52 of CALIGR010000173.1, read as the reverse complement.
ATCATTTAATATAAGCTTTATTTTTACAACGCTTAAATCATGTTCAAATGTC
>CALIGR010000172.1 GCA_938021445.1 uncultured Candidatus Altimarinota bacterium | reverse complement strand
CGTGTAGGCTTTGGCATAACTCCATCGGCTGGCATCGTCTATCGCTGTGTAGATCACTTTCCCTTGTTTGTACCCAAACGGGTACTTGGTATCTACCTGGAGTTCTTGCCCTACTTGTCCGTGACAATACAGCTGCTTCTTCGTTCGTTTCCTGGTGCCTGACCATTTATGGTCATATCGAGCACCTCTTCGCTTCAGGATACGGTAGATCGTCGTTGGGTGCAGAGTTACCCGAGATTTTTCCCAAAGTCTATCACAGAGTGTCTCTACTCCATCGAACCAGTATTCCTCCGCTAGCTCAATCACTTCGTCTTCCACCTCTCTAGCGGTTCGGTTATGAGCCATTGCACACCTCTTACGTTTTGGGGGCTCTAACCCAGTCACACCAAAACGATTATAACGATAGAGCCATTTATCTAGCGTCACTCGACTCACTCCCAAGCGATGAGCTCCTTCTTTTTTCTTCAGCTGTTTACGTTTTATACTCTCTAGTACTTTGATCTGCATCTCCACATACTTACTGGCATAACGGTTTATCATAACTCTATTTTACACCCCTCAAAAACGTAAACCCTTTTGCTGCAAGGCTAACAACTAGCTAGGAAGCAGTAAACTCTCGTCACTAAATAATCCTTAACCCCGACCCCGGCGGGTAAACCGGGGACTTTTTTTATCCTTCTAGTGCCTTCCCAACCTGCCCCGAGGTTTCTTCCGTGATCATCGGGAGAAAGTACTGGAAGGGATTGCTTAACCCTTTAAAAATTTCACCTTCAAAGTCTGCTAAGTAAGCCGTGATATTCCTTCTTTCTGACTTTGAGCACCAACTTGGAAATGATTTTTCTCTGAAAAGATACCTCCAAGTTCTCAGTTCTACATTTTTTACTGACTTAGGCATTCTAAAATAAAGTCGCTGAGTCGCTTTAACTTGAATTTCTAAGCAGGCTTTTATAAAACCAGGAATTCCCGGAATTGTATCTAAAAATCGAGTTGCATGAGTTTGATAGTGAACACTTCTCCATTTAGCATTATCCGGAAAATTATTTGTTTCAATGATTGTTTTCCACTCAGCAGGACTCGTATCTGCTAGATCACAATGATTCATAGGTTTATACTCGTGAGCTAGGTTAACGATCGCATCGATGGTTCCTTCATTTCTTTTTTCTTGATCTTCTTCACTAAATATTCCAATCCCATTCGTTCTGAAGTCATACTCAAACCAGTGATAACGGTTTGTTTGATTGTTTAAATAAAAGTGTTTGGAAAATAAATCTTCGAGTGTTTCTCGATTTAGATGGTACGGATTACCATTGGTGTCTTTAAATTCTTGAGCGGCTAGTTGGTCTAGTTTTTTTTCAAAGCGCACTTTGCCAATAGATCCAAATAAACGGGCCAGTACCTGAAAGTTTTGCACCGCTCGGTAAACCGTATGATTCCGGATGCCACTCTCATTTCTGAAGTATGCTTTTTCGGTCACCAGCTGAACTTCTATATTGAAACGGCTTGGATCAATTGAGTCTAGGTCATCTATCACTTCCGCTGGTTCGAGCTTAAAACCATCAAATTTAATTTCTTTTCTATTTGGATCCTTAGCTGAGTTAGCATTGCCATCATCGAGCTGAAAGTAATATCCGGGAAATGACTCAAAAAACTGCTGTATCCGAGCCTCTCTGTTGTCCGCAGACTCATCGTCTGGAAGTATGACTCGCATTTGGACTCCATCGCTTACCACCGTTGATGCTAGAGCTCTAACCTTTCTGAGCATCTTGCTGGCTGTGCTGTGTTCCGATTTGGCATTGAAATGGATTTCTCTGGCCCGAAAAGAACCAGCTTCAGAACCGGTCATCTGTATAGCGCCAGTCTGGGTAACGGGGTTTGTAAAATCCATTGCTTTATACTCTTCACCCTGTGCTGATAAAAGAGCTTTCAGATCATTTTCCAGTTCAGTAGTCCTGCCTCTCAAATCTTCTAATTCACTGGATTGATTATCCATCTCGATAAAAACATCCGCCACTTTCAGCAACCCGCAGATAACCGGTCCATAAGGAGACGTTTTTAAGCCTTGAGCTTTGAATATAAAATCAAGCAGATTTTGCATACTAGAAATCCTGTCGATCTCGCTTGCGACACCTCTAGGGAGGGAAAACTCAAGTTCTACCTTCAAAAAATCTACCGATCTGAGAAGCACATCTTTGACATACTTAACTTTTTCTTTTAAGGCTTCTGTCTCTGTGCGATCATTAATGTCTAACCAGCTGGTTCGGTTTCTAACTAGTTGAGTTAAATTGTTTTCATTAAAAACCTTACTTGCACCGTCTAAATCAGCTGAATGAATATCTTTATCTTTCAGCAAAAAAGGGAAAAAACGATAGAGATCTAGTCTAGAAATAAGATAAGGAAATTTTTTTTGATATTCTTTATGTGCACTATTTACCAAGCCGACTAAGTCATATACTTCCTCTGGGAAACTGACTTGTACGTCTTCACCAAAACGATCGATATCTTTTCTACTAAACCTAAAACAGCATCTTGTATCTGCAATTGTAGAATATCGATAGATAGATTTCATTTTCTTTAAAATAAAATATTTTAAATTATTTGCAAACATCTTTGCCTCTATTCCCCAAATTTTTATCATTACCGTAATGCTCACTCAAGACGAAGTCCGACACATAGCCAAACTCGCCAGAATACAGGTAACCGATGAAAAACTAGAACAGTATGCATCAGAACTCAGTAACATCCTGGACTTTTTTAAAGATCTAGAAGAAGTGAATACTAATGATGTGATTGAGACCTCCCAAGTCACCGGACTTGAAAGTGTGACCCGGCCGGATGTCATTGTCCCTTCTAAAATAGAAAAAGAACTCCTCGAGTGTACCCCTCATACGGTTGAAGAAGGGATGGTGCGACTGCCTAATATTATGTAAAAAAATGTCTAAACTTATAGAATACTCTTTATCTGAGCTGGTTTCGAAACTACAATCTCAAGAAATCACCTCTCGTGAACTGACTGAGGCGTACATTGATGAAATTGAGTCTAGAAATGAAGATCTCAATGTTTTTCTCACCACCACATTTGATCGAGCCCGAGAAATGGCTGATGCGAGCGACAGCCGGATCAAGGCTGGCCAAGCGTTATCTGATCTGGATGGAATCCCGATTTCTCTCAAAGACGTGGTTTGTACGAAAGGCATAACCACAACCGCGGCCTCAAATATCCTTAAAAATTTCACACCTCCCTACAATGCTACTGTTTGGGACAAACTGGAATCCGCTGGATGTGTTTTACTGGGAAAAGTAAATACGGATGAATTTACTATGGGAGGAAGTACAGAGTCTTCAGCTTTCGGAGTCACCAAAAATCCAATCGATCCCACTTGCGTCCCAGGAGGGAGTTCAGGAGGCTCTGCTGCAAGTGTAGCCGCTCACTTTTGTGCTGGGTCAATTGGAACCGATACCGGTGGTTCTATTCGTCAGCCAGCGAGCTTTTGTGGGGTCAGTGGACTCAAGGTCTCCTACGGACGAGTTTCGCGCTGGGGATGTATGCCGATGGCCTCAAGTCTTGATACCGTTGGTCCTATTGCAAAAACCCCCGAGGACTGTGCTAGAATGCTTCAAATCATCGCCGGAAAAGACCCAAAAGACAGTACAACTCCAGAACAAGCCGTCCCCGATTACTTAAAAAACTTGGGGGATTCTATATCTGGGATGACTTTTGGAATTCCAAAAGAGTACTTCACCGATGGGATTAATCCTGAAGTTGTAAGCATTATAGACTCAACAAAAGCGATCATTGAAAACTTAGGTGGGAAAGTCGTCGATATTTCACTTCCCCATACCAAGTACGCTATCTCGGCTTACTACATCATCGCCCCTTCTGAAATCTCTGCCAATATGTCTCGCTACGACGGCATACGGTTTGGACACTTAGGAACAGAAAAAGAATCTCTTGAAGAAATTTATAGCAGTACGAGAGAAGAAGGCCTGGGTGATGAAGTAAAACGGAGAATCCTAATTGGGACCTACGCCCTTTCTGCTGGGTACTATGACGCCTATTACCGAAAAGCCCAAAAAGTCAGAACGCTTATTAAGCAAGACTTTGATAACGCTTTTGAAAAAGTAGACGCTATCCTTTGCCCAGCCGCGCCAACTCCGGCTTTTAAAATTGGAAAAAATGACGGAGATCCTCTTCTGGCTTACCTTGAAGACGCCTTTACCATTCCCGCTAGTTTAGCCGGAATCTGTGGAATCTCTTTCCCCGTTGGCTTTAGTAAAGACAAGCTTCCTATCGGCCCGCAAATCCTCTGCCCGGCTTACACCGAAGAACGAGCGCTTCAGATCGGAAACCAGATCTACAACGCGGTACACAACCCCTAGCCGAGTCGAACGAGTACAGCTCGTTCACTACAGTACCAGATTTTTACCGTTTTCCCTCAGCCATTTTTTGTGCGCTTTAAAATTTGGGTCTAAGCTCTCAACTAAGTTCCAAAATTTGGATGAGTGATTCATCTGCTTCAGATGACACACCTCGTGGATAACGAGATAGTCAATAATCTCAACCGGTGCCATGATAATTCGCCAATTAAAATTTAAGTTTTTTTTGCTTGAGCAGCTCCCCCAGTTGGTCTTATTATTTTTAAGACAGATTCGGTTGTAGTTAAGTCCTAAATCCGCACAAAAACGATCCACCCGATCATACAGTGTCACTTCTGTAATGCTTTTATAAAAATCAGTCAATCTCAGTTTAATCTCATTTTGGTCGTTCGTATCCTTGAGATATAGCTTTAAAATAGGAGGTTCTAAATCATAACTAGATTTACTCGATGGTATTAATTGCAACTTTAAATTCTTTTTTCCAAACAACTGTATTTTTGTGCCTGTTTTATAAGTTTTCTTAGTGGGCTCTTGATAATTACTAACTGGAACTAAATGCTTTTGAATCCACTTTTTTTGTGCTTTTAAAAACTGCAGACCTAAAAACTCTGGGACGAATTTGGGTAAAACTAAAATAACTTCTGTATTATTTTTTATACTGACTCTTATGTTTTTGGCTCGTGCTGAGCGACGAATTGTGTAGGGAAAACTAAGATCAGACATCCGCAAAAAGAATAGTGACGTTGTCCCAATCGAGGAGCGTTCGGGCTGGAAATTTTTCAGGATCGGTTTCCGAGTCAGTTATTTTCTCAAAAATTTCACGCTTATTTTTGCCCTTCATTAAGACTATTATTTGCTTAGATTTCTTCAGCGCGTTAAACGTCAGTGTTAGTCTTTTCTTAATCGCAAACTCTTCAGTTTCAGTCAAGTCTACAAGTTTTTCTTCATTGGGTTTTGAATTGGGAAAAATAGAAGCCGTGTGTCCATCTGGGCCGATACCTAAAACCGTCATATCAAACAAAAAACCTGCATCGTCTTCAATCAACTGATCCTCATATTTCTCCACACTTGCTTCTGGGGTCTCTAATATAGGAAAAAAACAATTCTGATATTTTGAATTTTCCAACTTAGACCGTAATAATTTTGTATTTGAGTTTTCATCGTCATTCAAGACAAAACGTTCGTCTGTCTGAAAAATACGCACACTATCAAAATCAAAATTGGCTTTCTTTAGATGATCTATAATATCGGCTGAACTTCCGCCACTAAGGGCTATTCGATTTGGTTTCAAGGTTTTAAAAACTTGAACCGACTGGTCCCAAAACTCAGATTCGTTCTTAACTGTTTTTATATCAGCCATGGGTGTGCTAGTGATTGTCATACCATTTAAATTTAGTGCCCTCCATTAAGTCATGTTGAGAATTTGGTCCTTCAGTTCCAGTTTTATATATTTCTGGTTTTAGATTTTCAGAAGCTATAAAATTTATTACTTGATCGGTTATTCGCCAAGAGGCAATAATCTCCGATTGAGACAAGAAGTACCGATTATCCCCTCGTATAACATCTAATAGTAATAGACCATGCTCCGGCAAACAGTAGTCCCCAAAACACGCAATCGACTCACTTGCTGCAATTTCTCCATGACGAAGTGTTGCCCCATCCTCATCGAGTAACCGAATTTGTATCGATTCAGTTGGATAAAATTCGATAATCACTCTGTTAGGTTCTTCGTCTTCACCTTGAAACTTAAATTTCTTAAGCTCAACTACTAGATATGTATGCTTCTCGTGCAGTTTTTTTCCAGTTCGAAGAAAAATTGGAACATCGTACCAACTCTCTCGATTAATAAAGAGTTTTGCGGCTGCAAAAGTTTCAGTATCAGAGTTGCTTACTTTTGGGTCTTCCGATTTATACGCTTCATACTGCCCGAGTGAGATATTTTTCTTCTCTGGACGAAACTCTAACGCCTCAAGTATTGCCGCTCGCTCTTCCTGGACTCTTTCGGCGGAAGCGTCGACTGGGATCGACATAGTCGTCATCGCTAAAATCTGAAGTAAGTGAGATTGCACCACATCTTTGATCGTCCCCACTTCATCAAAATACCCAACTCGATCGCCCACGCCCATTGGCTCAAGAGCGGATATCTGGATACTCGCAATTTCTTTCCCTTTGAGCATCGTATTTAAGATCCGATTCATATGCCGCAATGGGATCAAGCTTCTCACGGCTTTTTTCCCAAGATAGTGATCCAAGAAATAGAGCTGCTGATTTTTATAGTTTTTGTGCAGTACGTTAAACAAAGCCGATGCACTCTTTTCGTCTTCTCCAAAAGGCTTCTCTAAAATCAATCTTAAATCATTCTCCTGTGGTTCAAATACTTCTGCTAGTCCTAAAGTTATTGATTCTACCACAAACGGTGGCACTGAAAAATAAGCAATATGAACCGTTTCTTTCGACTCAAACCCCAGTACTTCTATAAATTTTTTGTAGCCTGAGAAATCATCAACTTGATCATACTGCCCTGAAAAATAATGAACTGAACTGAGGAGCTCTTCTAGTATTTCATCTTGATATGCTCCCCAGGTTCCGTGATAATATTTCTTCACCGAGTCAGCAAAAATAGTTCTAAATTCAGCCGTCTCTATTTTTGAACGAGCATACCCAATGATCGCTAATTTTTCAGGAAAACGTTTCTGCTCGGCGAGTGCAAAAAGCGCTGGAAAAATTTTAAGCTGTGCTAGATCCCCAGAAGCCCCAAACACAGTAAAAACAAAAGGGTCCCTAATCCGAAAAATAGTATTAAAATCTGCTTTTTTCATGATAATTTTCTCATTATGACCACTCAGTATGAAATATACCGTCTTGATCTATCCGTTTATAAGTATGAGCCCCAAATGAGTCTCTTAGTCCTTGGATAAAATTCGCCGAGCCACGAGCGTCACTCATCGCTTCAAAACTGGCTAAAGCGGCCCCAAGACAAAACAAAGGCGTTCCAGCCTGGACTCCCAGTGAAACGGTTGCACGAAGATCGAGCCAGTTGTCTTGCAGATCTGAAACGATTTGTTCAATCTCCCACAATGGTGCGTTATTCGCTTCTTTAAACGCTTCGGTCAGGGTCTTGAGGATCTGGGCTCGGATGATACATCCGCCCTGCCAGATCCGGGCAATTTCAGCATAGTTTAGATCCCACTCCATCTCTTCTGCCGCTTGCCTGAGTAGATCAAAGCCTTGTGCGTAGGCAATAAGCATGGCTGCATAGAGTCCGTTTTCTATGACCGGAACGAGTTCTTTCACCACGTCCTTGGGCAGTGTTTTATCGGCATACGGCTTTTTATACTTTTTATCTAACTCAACTCGGTAATTTTTTCGACTAGAGACGATACGAGCATTAACCGCTTGTTGGATACACGAGATATCAATCCCCCGCTCTAGTCCTTCAATCCCCGTCCATCGTCCTGTGCCCTTCTGCCCCGCTTTGTCCAAAATCAGATCTAACAAATACTCATCCGTGCCTTTCTCATCTTTTTTTCTTAAAATTGGGACGGAAATCTCAAAGAGAAAAGACTTCAGCTTACCCTGATTATATTTTTCAAAAATATTACCAATTTCTGAAGCGCTAAGACCGTTTGATCTATAAAAGTCATAAGCTTCTGCCATCATCTGCATGACAGCGTACTCAATTCCATTATGGACCATTTTGACGTAGTGACCGGCTCCGTTTTCCCCGATATACGTCACACACGGTTCCCCCTCAAAATCTTTCGCGGCGATTTTCTTCAAGATTGGCTCAAGCTCTTTCCAGACTTTGGTGCTGCCCCCCGGCATTATACTCGGCCCGTTTAGTGCCCCTTCCTCTCCTCCACTAACCCCACAACCAAAGAAGTTCATATCTTTTTCTGATAGTTCTTTTTCTCGTCTAATGGTATCTGGGAAATGCGAATTCCCTCCATCAATGATAATGTCTCCCTTATCCAAAAATGGAAGGAGTGAACCAATTACCGCATCCACCGCTCGCCCCGCCTTAACCATTAAGATAATTTTTCTTGGTTTTTCGAGCGAGTTTACAAAGCCTTCAAGCTCTGCTTCTCCTGCTAGATTTTCAGAACCATGCTCGCCTATAAAATCCTGCATGGTTTCCGTCGTCCGGTTATAGACTGTTACTTTATGGGCTCGCGCTAAATTTCGTGCTAAGTTTTGCCCCATTACTGCCAACCCGATGAGACCGATCTGTGATTTATCTGACATGTGTTTTACAGTTTCCATTCTAAGGAAGGTTTCAAAAACTCGCAAACAAGGGTTGTTGTAAAAACTACGCGAATTGATTTTGTTATGATTTATTTAGATTATCCAGTATAATAACTTAATGATGGAAGCCCAAATGCCAGCAGAAGATGATCGTTCTCAGATTGCTGAAATTTTATTTTCGCTACAAGGCAAGATTGAGAAAAGTAGTCACGGTATGGACTACGAGCTCTATGCTCAGCATTTGTGGAAGCGATTAGGTCTGGAACTGATAGATCCAAATTATGCCAACTTCGCCAACCAACTCATAAAAAAGTTGAAGGCTATCGATATGTCTGACTGTCTCCACAAAGATTTATTAGCCGAGGATAGTGAAGAAACCATAAGAAGCTTGGTCGTATTACCTGGGCAAAAAATGCTCTGGAGCAAGGGCGACTCCGTTCATACTGGAAATCAAAGAGCCAAGTGGCTCAAAAGCCAATTGGGGCCTCGAGTAGCCAAAGTAATTAATAACTCCAGTGAAACCGTGCTCCCCAAAAGCGAGCTGAGAAACTTTTATAAAAGCCCCAAAAAACAAGGGCAGGCGAACTTTGGCTCCCAGACCTTCGATTGGATCGTCGCTGAAGATAAACTTACCGAAGTGGAGTACTATCTTGACGATACAGAAAAAATACCAAAAAGAATAATCGTAGTAGAAGATTCAATCTCCAATCTTGATGAAATGAAAAAAGTCTGTGAAAGGCACGGCATCGAATTTTATCCTGTCTGGATAACCAGCTCTCGTGAAGGCCAGAAGATGGAAGCCGAAGATTCAAAAAAATTTCAGGAAATGTGCCAAGAATACAATGGGACCAGCCATCTAAGTCAAATTCCAACACTAAATCATGAAGCTGATTCAGACACACTTTGGCTGTATGATTTTGATGGTGTTTTAGGAGACAATATTAAAATGAGAGAACGACAGTTAGAGGTTAAACTGCAAGCCATAAAAGAACATACCGGCTTAACAGAAGACCAAGAAATTTGGAATAGGCTAAACACAAGCTCTTAGTTTTTCTTAAACTAATTTTTCCTAAACCCTTCCGTCAGTAACCAAACTTCATTGCTCACACTGGGCACCGTCATGAAAATATTAGAATCTGAAGTATGCCATGGCCGTCCTTCAAAATTACAAACTTTCGCCCCAGCTTCTTGAGCGATAATGGCGCCAGCACACAGATCAAAAGCGTGAGCTGTTTTGGAAGAATAGATTTCGGCACTCCCTCTCGCTATTTGTATCATTCCATAGACGGCTGCTAGCTCAGCTTTTATGGCGCCCACATGCGGAATCAAGTCTACTGGATAAACACGTTTTCCTGATTTATAGATCGCGCCACAAAGATAGATAGATTGCTTTATGGCTCGGTTCGAAACCTGCAACTTCACTTCATTACAAAAAGCGCCGGTACCAGTTTCAGCCCAATAAAGTTGGTCAAAAACTGGAAAATAAATCACACCCAAAATCGGCTTTTCCTTGTATGCCAAACCGATACTGATTCCCCAGATTTCGTTGTGACGAGAAAAATTTGTTGTTCCATCTATCGGGTCTAAATACCACTTATACTCACTCTCTGGCTTGTAATCATCAAATTCTTCACCAACTATCCCCACGTCAGGGTAATTTTCAATAAGGCGCTCTCGTAAAAATTTCTCAATTGATTTATCAGCTTCTGTTACGAGCGAAAACAAATCTTTATCCGAATCTTTAAAATCAATAGCAACATTCTTAAAGTAGCCCATAGCGATCTCCCCGGCTTCTTTACTGAGTTCTTTTATAATTGAGATATCTATTTTCATC
>CALIGR010000171.1 GCA_938021445.1 uncultured Candidatus Altimarinota bacterium | reverse complement strand
AATCCTAAAAATGGGGAATCTTTTTGCTCAAGAGAGAGAAGAAACCTGCAAAGTAGCCAAGAAAAACCATGGTCGTTTTCGAGCTCAAGAAGGCGAAAGTATAGAGCGAATCGTCCAGGGACACGCCGTCATGTTTATTTTCCGATTACTTGGGCCTCTGATTATTTTAACGGTTGGAATAACCATTGGAGCCATCATCGGGGCTACTGATGCCTGGTGGGGCATTGGAATCATTACCGTCTGTCTGCTGATGAGTTTGGTGATTTTCTATAAAGTTTGGCTCGATTTCAATTTTGATGTCCTCTACATCACCAATAAGAGACTCATGTTTCAACGACGAGACCTTTTTGGATTTTTCACCAACGAAACCACATACGAATCCATCACCAATATCCGTCCAGACGGAACTGGGTTTATTCGAAACATTTTTAAGTACGGAGATATACACATCGATACTGCGGCTATGTCAGCCACTCTAAGTTATTTTGGTTGCCATCGACCACACACCATCGTCGAACATATTTCCACTAATCGACAAAGAGCCATCGGTAAACTACGCCAAGAAACGGGCGGTGGAAGCGTAAGTGGTGACAACTCAAATGGTCAGTAAAAAAACTAACTACTCGGCTCTTCAATGTTTTCTTGAGCCTTCTGCAATACTTGATCAAGATCAAGATTCATCATCTCGATCGCTCTTTGTTGCTGTCGGCTTAATTCTTCATAGTCATCTCGGATACGATTCTCAGCAAAATCCATCACGGCCTGTTTCTCATCAAAGTTTGACATCAAGTAGTCAAATCCAATAAGAAGCCCAGTCGAAAGTCCAGCTGTCTTAATAGCTCCTGGTCGAGCAAACGCCATAAGCGCCTCTTTTGAAGGTTTTGGGATTTTTTGCATAAAGGCTTTTGGAGAAAGGCCTTTATAATTACCGGTCAATTTGAGCGCTTGAGAACCAGCGGCTTTCTTGGCGGCTTGTTTTGTGGCCACGCGCCCTCCCACTCCCAGAGCCCCCCTTCCTGCCGCGACTCCGGCAGCCGCACCGACCGCTGAAGTTCCCCCAGTAAACAGACTCGCGCCAATCCCTAAAACCGAAACCACATCAAGTCCAAGATTTGCAGCGATAACGCCTGTTTTGGTCCATCCAGAAAGCGACTGTATATCATCCCAGGCTTCACCAGAGGCCCACGTAAACGGAATGAGCCCATAAAGAGCGTCCCCCACTTCAGAAGTAAGGGACTCTCCTTCTAGTTTTTCTGGTCGAAAAATAGAGTCAAAAGCCAAAAGACCAAGTGTTGTATAAAACGAAGTCATACGAATCCCATGGGCTTTTACACCAAATTCTTTAGCCACCTGCGCAAATCCTTTTTTATCTTTCTCATAATAAGCTTTAAGGGTTTCCATCCCGCTTTCACGGACAAAGAACTTTGACGGATTCGCTCCTCCGACCGCCCCGGTAGAAGCCTGCGCAATCAGTTTCGGCCCCTTAAATATTAAGTTCTTAAACGATCTTCGAGCCATTTCCATCGTGACCCCTCCATCGACTCGCTCCAGCGTTTGTTTTTGATCTCTCAGGGACCCAGCCTTCTTTATAGCCTTTTCTCCATCTTGATACACTGCAGAATACTCATCCACCTGCCCCTGAACTTCTGCCTCTAAAACTTTACTCGACTGATAGCCTTCATTAATTTTTTCGAGGCTATTTCTGAGTCCAAACCAAATTCCAACATCAGCAATCGACTTTCTAAAGCTATTTGCCAACCACGGAAATACACCAAAGACACTTGGTTCTTTAAAGTTACTAAAAAGCTTTGAGATAAGCCCCTTACGCACCACATTTCCGTCCTCATTTTTATCTGAAAAAAGACCAACCGTCTTAACCTCATCTTCTTCCAAATATAAAAACGGGGCATTGCCAGTTTCTATTCCGTTCCAAAAGTCTGGAAGATTTGCATAAGGCAGATTCAGATCTTTCACTAGTTTCTGGGTTACTTCGACTTGATCGAGTCGTCCTTCAAGTGCCGCATCATTATTCCACAAGTCTAATCCTTTTCCCGCCACCAACACCGTACTTCCCGCTACTTCGCTTGAGAGTGCGTTTGTATGCACCCCTGTTTCTACTCCTACCAAACCGTTCTCCACTCCTGCTACTTGGCTTTCTTTTACCCGCTCTGCATGAGGATCTAGTTGCCGAGATTTCGTCTCATATCGAGCCTGTGCTTCTTCGGTCTCCTTCGCTAAACCTAAAGATCTAATCGGGTCCTCCTGAAAGCGCGTTTCAAGTGAATCCACTTGAAGTTCGTCTAAAAAGGCTGAGGGTTGTGTTTTTGTTTTGCTCACTTGAGTCATTTTTTTGAATCAAAAAATCCAACTATTATACCACAGAAAAGCAAAAAATTGAAATCAGATTGCATCTCGCTACTATGACGAACGATGACTGATGAAAGCACCCAAGTTCATTTTGAGGATATTACCCGTGAAGACCTTGATCACGCGGATGATCA
>CALIGR010000170.1 GCA_938021445.1 uncultured Candidatus Altimarinota bacterium | reverse complement strand
CGAGGCACCTCTGCCCCTTCTAACTGAGCCCCAACTTCGTACTTACTAAGTTCTGTTTTTATAAATTCCAGGGTTTTTTCATCATTTTTAAAATACTCAATTTCTACCGAACCTTGAAACACCTGATATTCTTTAAAATCTGAGAAGCAAAGCGCCCCATGATCCATAAATTCAACCGCAATCAAACCGGTGAAATTATCTCGATCAAAACCAAGCGCTCTTAATTTTTGACTAAATTCAAGCGCCTCAAATTCTATTTCAAAGAAATAAGCTTCAGTCCTAATCTCATCTTCAAATTTATACAAATCTATCCCCACTTGAGTCACCACCCCCAATATTCCTTCTGAACCAATAAACACGTCTATCAAGTCTAATGGCTTTTGACTGTAGAGACCTGTCGCATTCTTGATATTCACCCAGTTATAATCTGGCGCCGGAATTTGATAATATTCCCCTGATAAACTCACAACCCTAAAGTCTTCTCCAGTACTGATATTTTCGCCACGAGTTATTTCCAGCACTTCACCGTTCACCAGCACCACTCGCAAAAACCAAACATGGTCTCTCGTTGCCCCAAAGGAAAACGTCCTGGGGCCAGAAGCGTTAGTCGCAACGTTCCCTCCCAGAGTGCACTTTTTATAACCCGGTGTTGGCAGATACACTAAGTTTTCTTGAGCAATCTCACCATCAAGATCTTCTATAACCGTACTGGGGGAATAGATTCTCTTTGTCTCACTTATCACTTTTGTTTCAAGTTGCAGGTTTGAAATATCAATCGCTACACCTTCAATCGGCACACAACTTCCCGTCAGTGCGGTTCTTCCCGCTAAAATAGTAACTGGCGTTTTATGACTATTAAAATTCTTCAGGCATTCAATCAACTCCTGCTCATCCGCCACATAAAAAACCTCACCTTCATACTGTCGGTTAGATCGATCTTTAATGAGTTCTTTGGGCATTTAAATCTGAGTAATAAAATCTTTTAATTCAATGGCGCTTAGTGCAAAGTTTGGAGATTCTTGTCGAACTTTTTCCCGAACCACGTTTCCCCCAAACCCAATGAAGTGATCTACTTTTCCAAGCTCATAAGCTTTTAAGTCATTACTTCCGTCACCCACTAAAACTATTTCACAAGCATCAGCCCCTGAAGTAGTTGATCTTATGTACTCTACCACTGGTCCTTTTCCTTCATCGGTAAAGAGTATATTTTCTTCGTCTATCCCAATACATAAGCCTGAATCATCAAAAAACGCTTCTTGCGCAAACACATGAGTTGCTGGCACTCCCAGTTTTGCCGCTACCGGTAAAATAGAAAGTCTAAACCCTCCACTCACCACAAAGATTTCCCAGTCTTCACTTCTTAACCAACTAAATAAGGTTTCAAATCCGGTTGTGACTTCTTCACACAGGTTTGCCCCAACCTGCTCAAAGTGATGTTTATAGACCGGGCACGTCTCAAGTCTGAGTTTTAGTGATTCACAAAAATCGATTGCCCCATTCATTCCTTGATTCGTGATGCCTTCAACACTCTTTACCAAATTGTCTTTATCTGGATGTGTCTCAAGCGCGAGAGTTAGAACTTCATCAAGTGACTCTTTTGTGACCACCGTTGAATCAAAATCAAAGCAAAGAATCTTCTTCATTAGCTTAAATTTAAAGGAAACCGGACTTTTCCTCAAGTACTAAAAAAACTCATTAAAGCCTGCCTGAAAAGCTCTGATACTTAAAAAAAGTCTTGTTTTGTGTTAAAATGGTCGGATTTGTTTTTAAAAAATTGGTTATGAAAACTCGAATACCAAAGTCATTTTACCTTCTGGGCGTCATCGCGCTAAACCTGACAGTCGTTGCTGTTCCGGCGCAAGCTCCAAAATTTCAAACACAAGAAAACCATGTAGCGTGGGCCCGTGCACAGCTCCAAGAACGAGCGCTTAATAATCGAGAAAAAATTGTTCTAAAAAACGCCGCCCTTGCCAAGCAAGAGCTTTTTAGGCAATATCCAGATCTAAATACTCCAAAAGAGCTTATAAAAGTAGCGTTAAAAGAAGAAAACTTCATCTATCAAAACCAGATAGATCCAGCCGTGACTAAAGATTTAAAATTTAAAGTTAAAAAGCCATTTCTCACCCAACGAGGTATTAAGGAAGTTATCGGTGTGGGGGTAATTGATACCGATAAAAATATCAAAAGTGACATCGTGAATATCAATAAGGGAATCGAAAAATTGGATGGGTATATCATCAAAAAAGGAGAAACTTTTTCTTTTAATACTCAAATAGGCCCTATCACCGAAAAAAATGGATTTGTTAATAGTTTGATTACCGATGGGGGCCGAACCAGCACTGAAGTCGGTGGTGGAGTTTGCCAGCTCTCTACTGGACTTTTCCGAGCCGCACTCAGCACCGGAATGGATATAACAGAAAGACGAAACCACAGTCGAGTTATTCCTGCATACTACCCAATTGGGCTGGATGCTACGATTTATCAGGGACAACAAGACATGAAATTCACCAACAATACCCCTGGCGACGTTATGCTCCATTTTGTAAAATCAGGTGAAAAAATCGCCGTTTTTCTCATTGGGACAGACGATGGGCGATCGGTTGAAATCACACGAAAAGAAGCCTACTGGAGCAAAGGAAACTTGATTTCAAAATGGAGAAGAGTCATTAACACCAATGGGACCGTAAACGATGAGACTTTCACCGCTACCTACCGAGACGCTAGCTTTGCTAGCAGTAAAGATCTAGACGAAATCCTTTAATGAAAAATAGTATTAAAACAGTTATAGCCGCTTTCTTTATTTTAATTTCAACTCAAGTGACTTATTCAAAAGCTTTAGTTTTTGAGCAAGAAGCCCCAGAAAGAACCGTTACGAATCAAAAGCTACTCTTCCAACAAAAGAGCTTTGAGGGATTCGATATGTACCCACGACTGCACATTCCAAGTTCGCTCATTGACGGACTGGTTGAAAAATTTGAAGCCGAAGAAGATCGATATCTAGGCGCTGAAGCGCTGGAGTTTTATCAGCACAAAATTAAAGACATAGAACTTAGAGGCCGTGGTATCCGAGAACTTATTGGGGTTGGGATTTCTGATTTTTCTGGCTCTGAAGATGACCGAATTCATAATATTCAGAAAACCATTTCTCTCTACGACGGTCTTATCATTGATCCGGGAAAAACTTTTTCTTTCAATCGAAACCTCGGGCCAGTCACCGAAGAGGCTGGATTTAAAAAAACTAAAATCATTCTCAACAAAAAAAATAGTGAAGGCGTGGGCGGCGGAGTCTGCCAAGTATCAACCAATGTTTTTAGAGCCGCACTCAATACCGGACTACCAATTACAGAAAGACGCGCTCACTCGTTTGCGCTTGATTACTACGAACCCTATGGACTCGATGCCACGATCTACAAATGGCAGCAGGATCTACAGTTTATAAACGATACGCCTGGAAAAATCCTCATAAAATTTAAAATCCAAGATGAGAAACTCATCACACTTGTTTATGGGACAAACGACGGTAGATCTGTTGAGCTCGAAAA
>CALIGR010000169.1 GCA_938021445.1 uncultured Candidatus Altimarinota bacterium | reverse complement strand
CCTATCGTTCTCAAACCTATTGTGTGGATTGGTCAGCACGCGCTTTGGATTTATGTTTTTCATTTGCCGATCATATTTTTAATTATCTGGCAGTTAGAAAAGATAGGAGGGCTCTAAATCTCAGTTTTTAAATTTGTTTGAAAAGTCTTTCACTTCTAATAAGATCGCTCGGCTACAAATTAAATAAGCCGCCTTAGCTCAAGCCTTCGCTAAAACTACGGCTGGCAGGCACGGGTAGATCGATTCATTTATTTTACATTAAGCCGCCTTAGCTCAGGGGTAGAGCGTACCCATGGTAAGGGTGAGGTCCGGGGTTCAATTCCCCGAGGCGGCTCCAGTTTTTTCAGCGACAGAGTGAGTTAACAAGATTGTGAGATGAGAATTTATTGGCGGAATACTCGTTCGCTTTGTGTTTATTTGTTAATATTTATAAACCAGCTTTTGGGAGTTTTATTTTTTCAGGGATTTCTAAAAATTCAAATAGTATTTCTAAGTCAGCAATTGAGCGCATGTCACCCCAGTGGCGATACTTCTGACCAAGGGGCTTTAGTTTTTTTGCGATTGTTGTGTTTATGATAGTGTAGTGCTGTGGATTACCATTTGAGTCTTCATAGTTGATTTTTACACCAACTTTATTTTGCTTGTACTTGAAGCGATATTTCTTAGCTAAGTGAGCCACCAAATGGCTAACATCTTCGAGAGAGTCCACATGATCTGATTCGTCAAAAGCGTCAAGAAATAGTTTTATTTCTTCGGTATTTAGACTTCCTGTAGCGGTAAGGAATTTAGTGTAACTGATGGAATTTTCGATTGAAGTAGACTCGATTTGGCTTGAGTCTTCTGGATCATGGAAGGTTAGCAGGACCTCCCCAGTTGCTTCATCGACTATGCAAACAACGGTGTACTCTTGTTCGCTTGATCGTGGTAATATTTCTACTTCATAGTGTGTATTTTTATTTGTGGAAAGAAACCCTTCTACTCTGTATGCAAATTGCGTTATTGAGTTAATTTCTCCAGTTTCCTCAGTAGCGATACTTAATAGTTTATCCACAGCTTTGGCTATCGGCCCGGCTGCTTTTATTTCTTTTGAAAGTTGCTGCCTTCTTTCGACAAAATCAGCACACTCGTCGACGGTTATTTCGCCTGAAGCTCTGGCAAAATGTAAAAAATCATCTACGTTGTAGTAGTTTTCAGCTGGGTCGGTTTCACCGTTTCCAACAATAACGGTTCGACTATTTTGCTCGAATTTGATGACTATGATTCCGTGACTCAAGGCTTTAGCGACCACGACTCCAGAGCCGCTAAGTCTTCCACTCTCAAAAATATCAGCTATCTGCATGAGCTTTTCTTCGATGAAAAATATTTCTTCGTCGCGTGGGACGGCTCTAGCGTTTTCAGTCATGACTAATTATTTGTGAGACTATTTATTAAGCCTCATAAGGACTGGTGGGTGGTGTGTAGTCTGGAGTTGGGATCACGGGAGAGTCGAGATTTTCTTCATCGTAAGGCGTTAGAATTCTTGGTGTGTATGTATTTAGTGCTTCGTTCTCCTGGGACGAAGAGTGGTCGACAGTGGGGCCATGGAAGTTTTCATATTTTTTTTCAATGTCATTCATAACTTCTTTCATTTCTTCTATGATTTCAATGGAGTTTTCAATAGAGCTAAAAAGGGTAATAAGAGCCTCTTCAGTCTTTATAAAAAGACCTATAGCTTTAGGTGATCCAGTCTCATCAAAACGTAATTCTCCTGATATCGAGACATCACAGCTTTTACACAAATTGTAGTTGTTTAAATCGCTGAAGATTAATTTATGTGAGATGTCAGTATTGTTTTTAAATTCGGTAAAGGCTTTTGTATCGATATGAAAGGGCACTTTTAATGATCCGGTTTCATATCCGACTATGTTGTGGTATTCCGCTTTACCCCAAACAATAAAAGGGGAGGAGCCATACGTTTTTTCATAAAATTTTAGCGTTTCAATATCGAGAAGAGCTGTGCTGTAACTAAGTAGGTAGTCAGCTAGAGATTTTTCTTCAAAGCTTTTAAGCTGTACCGGAATTTCCATATAAGAGTCGGGCCAGTTGAAAAGCCTATCTCTTTTGACAATTATATAGTCTAAATTGTCAACTCTAAATTGAGTAGAGCTCATACTGCTATAGTCATTTCTTAATTCAGGTATGAATTGCTTATAATCGGTGGAGTTCAGTGTTTTATAAGATCCAGAATCTGGCTCCCCAATATAAACACTGTCAGTTTTTTTAGAGAGTACTGGTTTAGCTTTTTCATAATCAAAGTTAGAGACGTCGGCTTCTTCTATTCCAATTGAGATATTATCCCAATGGTAAATCTCCATTGCTTCAGAATGTGACCAAGAAATTTCATTTTGTATAAACTCTCTTAGCTTTTCTTCAAAGTTTATATCAATTTTTAGGTCCGCAGTTTCGATGTAGAATTTACCTAACTCAGACATTTTCTGAGTGAAATACGGGTTATAGAACAAGTTTTCTTTGGTTTTGATTCTGTAGATAATCTCTACTAACTCGCTTCGTGAGACGAAGTGGTCATGACTCGTTATTGAGTTGGGAATGACTAATTTTGAATTTAAACTTACGATATAAGGAATGTACCAAGTTTCATGTGACTCAAGCGCATCATCAAAAAATACAAGGTGTATGATTTTACTAGCCTCAGCCATATTGATTTTATGCTCAGCTTTAAAGGTTCCGTCAGGGTATCCATTTATCACGTCTTCATTCACTAGCGTGCAGACAAAAGGATAGAACCACTGAGAAGCAAAAATATCATTGAGTGAAAGCTTTGGCTCGCAGGAGTCATTTATGTTTAGCTCGGGAGCGGCTTGGAGAATTATTTTAGCAAATTCAGCCCGGTTAACTAGATCCTCTGGACGGAAACTGTTATCGGGATAGCCATTCACGATATTTTCTTCTTGTGCGTAATTTATCGCCTTTTTATAAATATGACTTTCTGATACATCGGTAAAAGCGAGACTTACATTGGAGAAGAGTATTCCAATGATGACAAACAATTTTTTCATGGTTTCAAGTTATTTATTTCTTTGGTTTTAGTAAAGGAATTTTAAACCTGACTCACTCAAACCAAGTCTTCAAAGACTCGACTCCGGTGGTAGGGAAAATCCGAACGGTTGGGAGCGTGTATTTTTGGTTGGCGTAGATCGTTTTCCCCCCAGCAGTGGTTCGAGCCCACTCATAGTACTCTTTGGCAATGGCTCGTACGGCCTCATTGTTTTTTCCGGCTGGGTAGACGAGGCATTTCACGTCTTGTCCGGTGAGTGATTGTAGATATATTTGTGAGTCTTTAAGTTCGGAAAGTAGTTGGGTTTGGCTTACTTCATTGAGGTTTGGATGCGTGGCCGTATGACTGCAAATATGCTGAGTTTTGGCGAGTTCCTTGGCTTGTGCTTCATTCATATGAAAACCGCCTTCAGGGACTTTTTCAGAAATAAGCGCGAAGTTTCCGACCATGTTGTATTTTTCCAACAAAGGTCGAGCGAGATTGTAGTTATTGGTGTAACCATCATCAAAAGTCAGCATGACGGATTTTTCTGGCAGTGGCATTTGTCCGTCAAAGATATTGGTTAGATCCTCAAATGTTAGAGTCTTAATATTGTTTTCCTGAAAGTACTGTAGGAACCCCTCAAGCTTTTCGGGCGCAAAAGAGAGTCCGTAAAAAACCTGGTCTGGGTGATCCGCGGGGATCGGCTCAATGTGATGAAACATCAAGATCGGAATATAAGCTTCTTCTGGCCCAGTACTCGTGAGTGCTTCTTGGATTTCTCTTAAAGAGTTCGTCACTTCAGAAGATTCTTCTATAACAGAGTCTTTATCCAGTGCGTTTTTCTCTGAACAGCCGGAAAATAAGAACAAGACAGCCAAACCGAGAGCGAGTGTGAGTAGTTTCATAGATAAATTGGTGTGAATATAAATTGTTTTGTATTTCTGTAAATCAGAGCGAGTTCAAGAAACTTTGTTTTTCTGCTATAATAACCAGATGTTTTTAGAAGTTTTCACACACGACTACTTTTGGCTCAGCTTTATGCCGATTTCTTTCCTGTGTGTCGGATTTTGGTTGCTCTTTTTTGATCGCGTTAGAGGAAAAAAAGACCCACTTT
>CALIGR010000168.1 GCA_938021445.1 uncultured Candidatus Altimarinota bacterium | reverse complement strand
CATATTTTGTTCACAAATCCCAAATTCTAAGTGTTGGTCTGGGTATTCAGCTTTCACATGTTTGGTCATGACGGATCCACCCAGGTCAGCGGTTCCCGCTAAAACATTAGGATTTAGCTCAGCAAGATCTAGTAAAGCTTTCCCATAAGCGCCGCGACAATCACTAAGTTCATCAGTTTTATAAAGCCGTGGTTCCCCAGTGTTTATTTCCGGAAGTAGGGTGAGGTTATCTGAAAAGGGTGTGAGTTCAGGCTTATAATTTCGAGCTTTTCTAAAGTCAGCTAAAGCAGTGACTTGCTCAGGACTAACGGTTAGTTCAGGGAGATTCAATTGCTCGTCAATTTGATCTGGCTTTGGCGCTTTCCCATGCCAACTGGCGTCGTCGTTTTCCCCAGCCTCCTGCATCATTGGGACTCCATTTCCCATGATGGTTTGTCCAACGATCATCGTCGGTTTATCCGACTTAGAAGCGTCATTAATCGCTTTCCATAGAACCTGGTGATCGTGACCATCACAATCAATGACATTCCATCCATGGGCTTTAAACATCGCCGATACATCAATTGGCATAGTGGCCTCTAGGCTATCGGTGAGTTGCACTCGGTTATAATCACAGAAACAGATTAGATTATTTAGCTTTTGTTTATTAGCAAAAAGAGCAGCTTCATGAACCTGGCCTTCTTGAGCTTCTCCATCACCGATGACGCAAAATACTTTTTTATCTGACTCGTTTAGTTTTTCCGCCTGAGCGTATCCAACAGCGGCCGAAATACCGACGCCAAGAGGGCCGGTCCCGAAGTAAATGCCAGGAATATGACGGGTTACGTGCCCTTCAAATATAGATCCGATTTGTCTAAAGTTTTCAATGACTTCTTGCGTATCAATGACTCCACATTCGGCTAGAACACTATAAACTCCTGGTGAAATGTGACCGTTTGAGACGACGATTTTCTCTTTCGTTTTTGTAAGCCTAAAAGCATAAAGCACCGCCAAGAAATCAAGTGAACTGAGGCTTCCTCCTGGGTGACCAGATTGAGACGTCTTGAGCATTCCTAAAATAGTGCGACGACAAGAGACACTGAAGTTTTTTAAAAATTCTAAATTTGCGTCGGAGAGATCTTGATCATTGGCTGGTAAATCAAAGGCGTTCATAAGCGTTTATACAATAAAATAAGTTGCTTAAACTGTACTGAAATACAGCTATTTTAACTATTATTTTCTTCAAAATTCAGGTACAATGCTCTGATCTAAAAACCTATGTTTAAAAAACTCATCGCTTTTCTCCTCTTCTTATGTATCGCCCAACTGATTTGGCTTTATTTTCAAAATAAACCAGAAAAAGTTCCAGAATATGTTACAGACACGGTAGAAAAGAGAGACGTGACCAAAGTGGTTTCGGTAACAGGAAGTTTGGAGCCTCAGCAAAGAATACAAGTGCAGTCTCCGATTTCTGAATTTCTCATGAAACTTATAGCAAAAGAAGGGGGGACGGTGAAAAAAGGCCAAGTAGTCGCGATTTTGGATAATCAAAATTTAGCGCTTAGTCTCATGCAAGCCGAAGCTCAGCTCGCTCAAGCAGAAGCCGGAGTTTTACTGTCTTCAGCACGAAAGACAACAACGGAAGACATTCGCCTCGCCGAACAAGATATTGCGGCGGCTGAAAAAAACTTGGAAATAGCCAAAAGAAATCTTGAACAGATCGATCAGACTCAGGAAAAAAATAGAGAGCAAGCCGAGCTAAGTCGAGAACTCGCTAAAGCGGATCTTCAGAGAATTGAAGCAGATTACCACAACATAAAATCACAAAATAAAGATGTCGTTACGACAAACGACCAAGGCATCGCTCAGGCGTATGCAGGAGCTCAAGACGTAGCGGATGAAGCGATGAGTTTGCTTCGAGAAGCCCAGCGGACGACAAATGAAGTGACACAGCAAGATTCAGATATTACCGAAACGGGGAGCTATGCGGGGGTTAATTTTGGAAATAGAAATATCAAGTTGAAAAATCAGGTGGTCAATCAGTATTCCGGATACAAAAACAACCTAAACCGTTTTTTGGAGGACGAATATCAGCTGCTTGTTTCGGATCACGAAAACCCACTTAGTTATTTACAGCGAATTGAAGTTCTCATTCTTGAGGCGAAGCTCTTGGTTGATCAAGCCAATGAGGTGGTAGCTGATACCATAGGTGTTAATGACACTTCTTCACTGGCGGTTATCAGTGAACTAAGAGGACAGCTGAATAATCTCGAGACATTACTCAATGCCTCGAATGCGAAGCTGGTTGCCTCTCGACAGCGAATTGAAACCGCTGAACTAAGCCAGGATACAAGTGAGACGAGCCGAACGGGAAGAGTCGACCAGGCGGCGGCGGCACTTATCGCAGCGGGAGTTAGATATGACCAAGCGAAGAAAAGTATAGAGCAAGTGGCCGTTCAAAATGAAGATCTTTATATCAAGATCCTTTCTGAAGTAGAAGTAAGAGAAGAAGCGGTAGCACGTGCAAAATTGGCATTAGCTAAAGTGAAAGCGAACCCAAGAGCGGTTGAGATCGCCGGACCAAAAGCGCAAGTCAAAGTCGCCCAGGCCACCATTGCTCAGGCTGAATTCAACCTTGGAAAAGCCGAAATAAAAAGCCCAATTGCCGGTATTGTGACCGACATCATGGTCGAAGAAGGAGAGCCAATGAGTTTGTTTCAGCCAATGATGACAGTTATGTCTCCGGAGCTAAAACTCATCGCGGATGTGGTTGAAACCGATATTGCGGATCTAAAAGTCGGACAAAAAGCAAAAGTAGATTTTGATGCGTTTTCGGATAATGAAGTGTTTGAAGCGAAGGTCTTTAAGATCAGCTCATCGGAGAAAGTGTTGCAAGGGGTGATCTATTACGAAGTCGAGTTTAGCCTTACTCAGAAAAAGAATAACAAACTTAAATCAGGGCTGACGGGGAATATAGACATCGAAGTAGAAGGCAAAAAAGCCGTTGTCGCAATAGATCCTCAGTCGATAGAATATGAAGATGGACTTGCTAAAGTCTACGTCTTAGATGCATCGGGACAAAAACAAGAGCGCATTGTAGAAGTAGGTCTAGAGGGGGATGACTTTGTTGAAATCACAAAAGGGATAGAGGAAGGCGACGAAGTCGTACTTTATGAGGAAGAAGAGTAAACCTATTAAGAATGGCTTTAAGTGAATCGGTTTATGCTCCAGCTGAGTATTTCTCACCAGAAAAAGCCAAGGAGGCTTGTCGTGCAGACTGCCAAAAAAAATTGGAGTTTCTAGCTGATGAAGTTTTACCAAAAATCAGTGAAGTTGAGTTAAACACAGGAGGGTCACTAGCTTTTGTGACTTTACCAAACTATCAGCCAGTGACAACGAAAGACGCTTTGCCGGTACCAGCTAGTTTTTTAAAAGCGGATGTAGATGAATTCTTAAACCAGAATATTGAAAAAAGTGATATCGGAGAAGTTCGAAGGTTCGTGAATAATTTTTTGGTAACAGATGCAGGCGAGAAACTTCTTCTGGATCTGGGTATTGAAGCTGATTCTTTAGGAAATCTAACACCTCAACAAGCCATTAAATTATCCA
Organism: uncultured Candidatus Altimarinota bacterium; assembly: GCA_938021445.1. Classification (GTDB taxonomy): domain Bacteria; phylum Patescibacteriota; class Gracilibacteria; order UBA4473; family UBA4473; genus CALIGR01. The sequence goes on along the minus strand of CALIGR010000168.1, from coordinate 8,582 downwards.
ATAGCATTGTAGCTTGCCACTTAGAGTATGATTCGGCTTTGGCCGAGAAGCCGATCAGGGATGATTTAGATGTTGAGATTTTTAGAAGAACGGGGCGTATAGAAAGTAGCTGGAGCAATCCTTTAGGGAGAGTTTCCCCAGATGCAATGGGAGTTACTGCTTTAATGGAAAATGGTCTAGGAGTATGTCGAAATTATGCGGAAGCTTCGATTGTTATTTTTCAGATGCTTAAAGACTCACAAGATCCGCGAACGTCTCAGTTGGTGAATACGTATTTGAGAGCTACAGATGAAGATGAATCAATGCCTGAGAAAGCCGGTGTTGATAAAGCAATAAGAAACATTATGTATGGACATGTCTGGCTAGAGGGCTTTACGGTAGAGCCAGGTGGCAGTATCGTTTCAGTTATTACCGACCCTACTTTTTTGGATGGAGGAGGAGTTGAGGCAGAAGACCAAACAAAAGCTCGTTATGCAATGTCATTAGGCAGAATGCTAAAAGATGGAGTTATCACTGATAAAGCTTTTTTAGAAGGGTTGCGTGGTGGGGGAGACTTAGAATCCTTACCTAGAGGCACCCTTGGGGTTTTGGGAGAATGTTATTTAGAGATGGGAGATAAAAAATTAGCTTATGAGTGCTTCACAAGAACTTACTATATTTTTAAGCTCCCAAAAGAAACAGTAGAGTCGTTAATGTCTGAAAAAAAGAGTTTGAGTGATTTGAAAAGAGGATCACAGAATTCAGGCCTTATTTGGAGCGCTTTTCATAATAAAGACTTTAGAGCTATGAGAGACCTCTGTTTGCTACCACAAAGCCGTGAGCGGTCTGAAACGTTTGATGCACTGAGCTCTATTAGTTTAATAGAAACTGGCGAGGCACCAAGTCGGGAAGACATTGATATAGCTCGAAGAGTTATCAGTCGAGCTTCAGGTTTTTTACAAAGCGAATTTCCTAGTTACTATCAACGCATCTTGGAATTAGCCGACAGAAAAATTATTTAAATTTAAGAAACTATGTCTTTAATAAAAATTTCCAACCTCACAAAAACTTACAATGAAGGGACGGATATTGAGCTCAAGGTACTGAAGGGTTTAGACTTAGAAATAAACGCAGGGGAGTTTGTGTCTATTATGGGGCCGTCTGGTTCTGGTAAATCAACACTGATGCATTTACTGGGTTTTTTGGATCGACCGAGTGGAGGTAAGTACGAGTTTCTGGACGAGGACGTAACCGGTTTTAGTGAAAAAAATCTGGCCAAAATCCGAAATAAACAAGTCGGGTTTGTTTTTCAGGCTTTTCATCTGCTTCCAAGAACTTCGGCGCTTGAAAATGTTTCCCTCCCAATGGTATATGGGGGCGTAAAGATGAAAGAACAGAAAGAACGAGCCACTAAGGCGCTTGAGCAAGTAGGACTGGGGGACCGAATCGGTCATGTCCCAAGTGAGCTGTCAGGAGGACAAAAACAGCGAGTGGCTATTGCCCGAGCGCTGATCAATGACCCAAAAGTAGTTTTTGCCGACGAACCAACGGGAAATTTGGACAGTAAGTCGAGTGAAGAAATTATGGAGATTTTGACGAATCTCAAAGATCAAGGACGGACTATTATCATGGTGACCCATGAAGATGACATTGCGGCTTTTTCAGATCGAATTATCCGGATAAAAGATGGGCGAATTATTTCAGATGAAAAAACCGTAGAGACACGCCGCAGCGTGTCTTCTGGAGCGCGTAAGAAAAATTCTAAAAAAACAACGAAGAAAAAAGATACCGTTACCGAGTTTCATCAGTCAGGGGGCATCACTATTGATCTATAGATTCCCATGAAAAATTTTTTCCTGACGCTTAAACAAGCTATCAAGGCCTTTGTTCGAAGACCATGGAGATCGTTTTTGACGATCTTGGGAATTATCATCGGGGTCGCTTCAGTGATCACGATTGTCGCTGTTGGGGCGGGAGCCGAGTCTTTGTTTACCTCAAGTATTGAAAAAGTCGGAACAAGGACTGTCTCAGTACTAGCCGGGGCATCAGATGACAATGGGCCGCCAGCGGCCGCGCAGGGCATTGTGATCAAGACACTGATTGCACGAGATTTTGAAAAAATAGAAGCGCTTCCAAATATCGAGTACGCGTCGCCGTATGTTCAGTCAGCGGAAGTCTTAAGTCTTGGGAGCTTTCAGTCGAGTACGACCTTTGAAGGGGTAGGGGAGGACTATGATAAAGTGCAGAGTTTCGAACTGCTACAGGGACGTTTTTTCAGAGCTTCAGAAGTAAAAGCTCGAGCCAAGGTGATGGTGCTTGGGGCTGAGGTCTGGAAAAAAATAGAAGAAAAGGCCCCACTTAAGGTGGGAGACAAGATCAAGTACGGAAAAGAGAAATATATAATTATTGGGCGGCTAAAATCAAAAGGCGCTCAGCTTTTCGGCTCTCCAGATGATCGAGTGTATATACCCTATACGACGGCTCAGAAGCGAATCATGAATATTGACTATATCCAAGCGATACGGGTGATGGTCGACAAGAAAGAAAACATCGATCGAGTAAAGGATAAGATGAGCGATACGCTTCGCTACTGGCACGACATAGATGACCCAAAAGACGATGACTTTAGTATCAGAAGTATCGCTCAGGCCCTTGATTTGATCACGGGGATCACTGGCGCGGTACAGGCGTTTCTAACAATAGTGGCCGGGATATCACTGATTGTCGGAGGCATCGGTATCATGAACATTATGCTCATGAACGTCACCCAACGAACCCGTGAAATAGGTTTAAGAAAATCACTGGGCGCAACCCCTGGGATGATTCAGACTCAGTTTTTGACTGAAGCGATATTCCTAACCGTGCTGGGTGGAGTTTTAGGGATTCTAATTGGGATTGGTTTTGCTTATGGCGTAGCCTATGCAGCGGTCTCACAAGGCTATGAGTGGAAGTTCGTGATAGACTCTATGTCGATCATGCTTGGTGTTGGGGTGTCTGGGTTTATTGGTTTGGTGTTTGGTTATTTCCCGGCTCGAAAAGCGGCTCGATTAGATCCGATTGAGGCTCTTAGGTATGAATAAAAAAATTGTTCATAATTAGGGTTTTAAATTAAAAATTATAGTGCTATATTAAATTCGAAAAATGACAAAAATTCCTCAGATTTCACTTTCATTACAGCAGGCTCATTCTGGAGAAGCTGTAGCTATTGTAAAAGGCGAGATTGTGGCGTTTGCGGCTGACTCTTACGAAGCAGAAAAAAAAGCACTGAAAAAAGGTTTCCGATCAGAAGAGGTTATGACTACTTTTATCATGGGAACCAAAAACTATGCAGTGTAAATTTCCTTATTTTGAAGATCGACCACATGTTCCTGTTGCAATCGAGTTTGGCTCGAAGCGAGCTCGTTTTTTACCTTTGTTTGATACTGGTGCTGATTATTCATTATTTTCATATTCGGATGCGCTTCGTTTGGGGCTAAATCTGAATGATGGAGTCGTTTTAAATTTTAGTAATGCAGATGGTTCTGAGTTTAAGGCCTCTAAATTTGAGCTCACCTTTGATATTGAGGGTTTTATTTTTAAAGCTCCAGTGTGCTTTGCTCAAGATGAGAGATTCACAATGCCTGTATTAGGGCGTAGAGGTGTTTTCGCTCATTTCTTGATTACACTTTGTGAGTCTGAGAAGTATCTAGAAGTTCAAACTCATTAATGAATAAAAAAAGTATTCAGCTGTCAGTTGGTAAAGAAAATCTTAAGTTAAGCTACCTGGATAATGAGGTCTCAACTGCAAAGATAATTCTGTATCTTCATGGAGCCGCGTGTGCTAAAGAAGATTTTTCAGAAGCCTACAAACAAGAGTCACTTAAAGACTTTAGAATCATATCCGTGGACATGCCTGGATGTGGAGAGAGTGAGTACTCGAATAACATTTTATGTGATATTAAAGAGCTCACAGAAATGAGCTTTTCTTTTATTGAGGCGCTAGAGTTAAACAATATTTGTTTAGTAGGACATAGTACTGGCGGAATGGTGGCTCTTAAGTTACTGCAAAACTGGCCTCAGAAATTTGTGGGATTTATAAGTGTTGAAGGGAACATTCATCCAGACAACGGGCGCTTTTCCGACCGAGTTGTAAAATCTTCATTTGTTGGATTTGAAAATCAGTTAATGCCAAAGTTAATTGAAGAACTAGGAGAATCTGATTATCCTGGCTTCAATATTTGGGCGGAACATCTTAAATCAAAAAAGTCTCAACGAGCTTTTTACGATGTATGCCCAAGCCTCGTCAAAGAAACAGCAGATGTGAATAATTTAGATTTTTACAAACAACTAAAAATTCCGAAGCTTTATATCTACGGTTCAGAAAATAAAGATAAGTTTAAGTTTTTATCAGAGTTTACGGAGAGGGTTGAGATATCTAACGCTCATCATTTTCCATTTTACGATAATCCAGAAGCTTTTTATCACGCAGTAGGTCACTTTATTAGAACCTTAAAATGAATAAAAAAAGTATTCAATTGTTAAATTTAAATTGGCGAATCACTGATCAGAAAATTGAGAAAATTTTTAAGTTTAGCAGCTTCTCAAAAGCTGTTGAGTTTATGCATATTGTTTTTGAGCTAGCGGAAAGCCAAAATCATCATCCAGAATTACACAATAGTTATAGACAGGTGATCGTTTCTTTGACGACACATGAGGCAGGCAATAGAGTGAGTGAGAAAGATTTTATTTTTGCTGAAACATTAGAACAAAAAATAAAATGAGAGGTTTTCTTTTTACTACCGCGTTGAAGTCACTGTGGAAATCTCCACAGCGGACACTGCTAACGCTGCTTGGGATTATCGTCGGGACCCTCACGTTGGTGGTGGTTTTATCAGTGGGGAACGGAGTAAAAGGTTTTGTATTAGCTCAGCTTGGCTCTTTATCTGCCGATTCTGTTTTTGTAGAAGTTCAGGCCCCCGCCGACGCCGGGAACGCCCTGACGGCACTCAGCATCCAGACGATGAAGCTGAGGGACAAAGATCAGATAGAGAAGCTTCCCAATGTCCAAGCTGTGTCAGTTTGGTACACCGGACAAGGTCAGCTAAAAAATGAGATAAATGATAAAATAACAACGTTGATTGGGACAAACTACACCTACACGGAGACTCAAAATTTAGACGTGGAATTTGGACGATTCTTCACTGAGAGTGAGGATAACCTTAGTAAGCGAGTTATTGTGCTTGGACGGACCATCGCAGAGGATCTCTCACGAGATGATCCAAAAAGTCTGGTTGGGAAAAACCTAAAGCTTGAAGGTAAAAACTTCAGAGTCGTTGGCGTCTTGGAGTCACAAGGGAGTCAAGGGTTTATTGATCCAGACAGTATTGCCCTTATCCCGATTAAAGTTGGACAAAAGCAGCTCTGGGGAGTCGATCACGTGCAGGCAATGATCGTGAAAGTGAAGGACATTGGGTTGTTTGATCAAACCAGCTGGAGAATCAAAAAAATACTGAGAAGAAATCACAATATTGATGACCCAAAAGATGATGATTTTCGAGTGATGAATTATAGTGAAGTCATGGAGATAGTCGGGACGGTAACCGCCGGTATATCATTGTTGCTATCCGTCGTCGCGGGGATTTCTCTCGTGGTAGGTGGTATAGGTATCATGAACGTTATGTACGTTACGGTCGCCGAGAGGACTTCAGAGATTGGACTGCGAAAAGCCATTGGAGCAAAGCCGAGCTCTATTCTTTGGCAGTTTCTTATTGAGGCGATCATTATCACACTTATCGGAGGGATCTTAGGCGTGCTGATAGGCTTGGGAATTACCTGGGGGGCGAATCAAATTGTAAATAATCTTGGCTATGATCTAGTTCTGAGCCTGACTTATATGAGCGTCTTAGGGCCGCTCGCGGTAAATGTCATCCTTGGGATTGTCTTTGGACTTGCTCCAGCGAGAAAAGCGGCCAAAATGGACCCAATTGTCGCTTTAAGAGAAGAATAGATGTTCCCAAAAATTGCTATCATTGGAGCCGGTCCAGCTGGTATTTATACCGCACTTTTTTTAAAAGATTTTAAAGGCGAAGTCATCCTCTTTGATCAAAACAAAGATGTGGGAGAAAAGCTAAAAATGACGGGTGGGGGTCGGATGAACGTGACCAATAAAAAGTTTGGGATCGAGCAGTTTAGCTCTCTTTCAGAACGACCACTCAAGCATCTTTTTAAGAACCCACTCTTCACTCAAGCCGAGTCTCTACTTCAGTCGATTGGAGTTGAATATGTGTGGGAAAAAGAGAGAGCAATTCTTAAGTCTCAAGACGCCATTGCCGAAGTCGCTCGGCTTAAAGATTTACTTTTAGAACAAGAAAATTGTTCAATAATATTAGATTCAAAAGTAGAAAAAATTAGTGATTTAGATGCAAAAATAGTGGTCTCAGGCAAATCATTAGGACAAGACTTTAGTGATATTTTTGAGGCGGTGGTATTGTCTGGAGGAGGGATGTACCGGGTGAGGGATCTGAAATCAAAAGAAATGATTTACGATTTACCGACACAACTAGGGCATACGGTCACCGGCGTAGATCCGTCACTCTCACCACTCATCTTTAAAGATCTAAAACTCAGAGAATTAAAGGGTATTGCCTTTGAGGGAACCTTAACTGATAGTGAGAATAAAAAAAGTATTCAAAATGACATGATCATCACTCACTTTGGCCTTTCTGGCCCAGCGGTACTTGATTTTTCAAGTTTTAGAGAAAGTGAAAAAGTTTTACTCAGTTTTATAACGAGCATAGATGAAGCTTCATTTTTAAATCAGATAAATCAACAGCGTCAGGGGAAACACCTACTGCGTAAATTTTTGCAGTCACTACTGCCGAAACGAGTGGCTGATTTTCATCTAGAATTATTAGCCCTTAAAAAATCAGTCAACATTGCGGACCTGTCTAAGTTGCAAGTACAACAGCTCTGCCAGAATGTTTTTAGATACGAGATATCGGGCTTTCAATCTCCAGCCTATCCTTCAAGCTGGACGACGAAGGGAGGCGTTGTATTAGATGAAATTAACGTCGCGACATTAGAGTCAAAGAAGATGAAGAATGTTTATTTCTCAGGCGAGATCATAGACTGTGATGGACTTTGTGGTGGTTACAACATTTCATTTGCCCTGGTGACGGGGAAAATCGTGGCTGAAAGTTTAAAAAAGAGCCATCAGTGATGAGGGCTCTTTAAGTAAAAAAATTTTATAATTTATCTAAATCTAGAATCGATCTTCTCGGCCGATTATTTTTGGAATTCGGTCACGAATATCAGAAGGGAAAAGGACTTTGTCTATCACGTGGATGACTCCATTTTTTGCTTTGATGTCAGCCTGGATGATAAATGAATTTTCGACACTCGGTTGCTCCATGAAATACCCAACAGCGAGTTTGGATCCGTTCACCGCTTCTATGTTGGCACTAGGGAGGACATCAGAAGAGAGAGCCGTTCCGGCGACAACATGAGCGAGTAAAACATCTTTGAGTAAGGTCTCGTCTTCAAAGAGCGCTTTTCTAAAGATATTGGGCATGGCATTGAAAGCCGCGTTGGTTGGAGCAAAGACCGTAAACTCACCGCCTTCGAGTGTTTCCACTAGATCTTGAGAAATGAGTGCATCAACAAGCGCTGTAAAGTCTCGGTTTCCTTGAGCGATCTCAACCAAGCTTCCAAGCTTGGCTTCAACTGAAACGGTGTCATGCATCATACTGGTTGTTTCGATGGTCGTTTCATTATGTGTTTCTGGCTCATCTGGAATTTCATGCGGATCTTCTTCCAGCATAACTTCAGGGAGCAGAGGCAGGAGGACTTGGTCAATCACGTGAACGATACCATTGCTGGTTTCAACGTCTGCTAAAATAACATGCGCTGAATCGTTGATCCGGACCTGGCCATCAAAAACTTCGATAGCAATATCAGAACCTTGAGCGGTTTCAACGTGCATAGTTTCTAAATCGGCCGCACGGTAGATACCAGGAACCACATGGTAAGTAAGGACATTGACGAGATCACCTTTGTTTTCAGGCATTAAAAGCGTTTCAACACTCTCTGAAATTTCAGCAAAAGCAGCGTTGTTTGGGGCAAAAACAGTAAAAGGCCCAGGCCCACTTAGCGTTTCGGCTAAATCTGCAGCCGTAACCGCCGTGACCAGGGTTGAGAGTGAGTCCGTGTTTACAGCGGTTTCAACGATAGTTTTCATTTCCACTTCAGCGTTATTTCCCAGCGCACTAGCGAGTCCCACGAAGCCAAGAAGTAATACAAATCCGGTAGCGATAATTTTTCTCATTTTTAAAAAGTTAATTCGTTTCATTAATAATTAGTAAACAAAAAAACACAACATATGGTGTGTTTTTTTGTTTGAAAATACTATATATAGTGTTCTTCGTGATAAAGTTAATTAGCTCCACATTTTTTTCTCATACTCTTCAATCACTCGATGAGTATTAAAGTAACCAGCTAAAGAGATCGACTCCTTAAGACGATGGCCCCACATTTCAGGTTCTTTATAGTAGCAGTTCACGGCGTCCTTTAGCCCGGTGTAAAGTGATTCGGCATCTAAGTCGTCTCGTTGGTCTTCGGTCAGGTGA
>CALIGR010000167.1 GCA_938021445.1 uncultured Candidatus Altimarinota bacterium | reverse complement strand
AAATCAAAAATTTAAACCAGCCCCAATAAATTTAGTTAATCCAGAAAAAACCTGGGTTTTAGATATAACCCAGGATGAAGAAGAACTGCTCAAGGGGATGACGAAGTCTACCCGGTATGAGGTAAAAAAAGGCGCTAAGTCTGAAACAGGATTAGTCTTGTCTCAAGGTAACAATATGAAAGAGTTGGAAAAATTTTGGGCCCTTCACATGGAAACCGTTAAGCGACAAGGCTTTGTGCCATTTTCAAGAAAATCAACCGAGCAAGAACTTGAGATTTTTGGAGCGGCCGCGCAGATTTTTACCGCGAGTCATGAGGGAATAGATCTGTCTAGTAGCGTGGTTTTGTATGATGATCGTGCGGGGTATTATCATCAAGGAGCCTCAACGTATTCAAAACTACCAGCGTCTCACGCGACACTCTGGGCGGCGATACTGGAAGCAAAAAAAAGAGGCTGCACGGAGTTTAATTTTTGGGGGGTGAGTGATGAAAACGATAAGAAGCATCCTTGGTATGGGCTCTCAAAGTTTAAACGAGGGTTTGGTGGCGTAGAAAAAAATTACTATCACGTGCATGATTACCCTGTAACTTCAAAGTACTGGCTCAACTTCGTCGTAGAGAAGTACAGACGTTGGAAAAAAGGGTATTAGTATTTTCTTTGTAGGGAGCAAGCCGTGCTTGTTCCACGGAACGCCCGCGGGGCGTTCCCTACAAAATTATTTGTATATTTTTGGGGATGAGATAACTTTGTTTTGTTCTTTTCAAACACATAAACCTCTTGAGTGGCTATCAACCACGAATTCTGTAAATCAGAAGAGGCGCTGGAAGAAATCTCGTCATTGAGAAATTAGACCCAGACGTTTTTGTACACTGTTTGCGCGTCAGCAAAACAATCAAGCCCTTATGGGAAAAGTCAGATGGAACCGTCTTAATGCAGATTAAGGCTCTGGCACGAGTTATTTATAACCTCGTGTTTTTTTGATTTAAATCATGGAAAAATTAGCCCCCTATCTCTTCGCTACAGTCACGGTTTCGATCTTTGCGCTGATTCAAACAATCAATCGCAAACTCGCACTTGAGGAGATTGAAGTCTTTGTGCTGATTGTTTTTAGTACCTTTTTTATCGCGTTGATGGGTTTTCTGGGATGGATCTGGGTGGAAAATCCCTTAGATAAAATTTTTCAAGTTAAACCTGAACACTGGGCTTGGTTGATATTTATTGGGTTTATCAATGCGATTGCAATTTGGTTTATGTTTCAGGCATTGTTGCAAATCACTTCAGCCGAGTTCAATCTGATGAATTTACTAGCTCCGATCTTTGCAGCAATTTTTTCTTTTTTCTTGCTCTCAGAAAAACCAACCTATCATTTATTGATTGGCTTATTCTTTATGTCTATTGGCCTCTACTTTGTGCTGTTTAAACCAAAACTGTTTTAAAAATGTCTAAATCATTCTTCCCGGCTGTCGATTCAAAGCAATCAGTGAATAATACTGAGTTGAATATTCTTGAGCACTGGAAGCGGTGTGATATATTCGAGCGAAGTATGAGCTCCCGGGCGAAAGAAAACGAGTTCGTCTTTTTTGATGGGCCACCGTTTGCGACCGGGACGCCGCATTACGGTCATATACTGGCTGGGGTTAACAAAGACGCGATCCCGAGGTATTGGACCATGAAAGGCTACAGGTGTGCTCGTAAATGGGGTTGGGATTGTCATGGACTACCAGTCGAGTATCAGGTTGAAAAAGAGCAGAACATAGGAGGGAAACCTGGCATCGAAAAGATGGGAGCGGCTAAGTTTAATGAAATGTGCCGCGATATTGTTTTGCGATACACCGCTGAATGGGAAGAAACGGTTGATCGGATGGGACGTTTTGTGGATTTTAAAAATGACTACAAAACGATGGATCCAGAATTTATGGAATCGGTCTGGTGGGTCTTTAAAACACTTTGGGATAAAGGACTAATTTATGAAGGCCATAAAGTCGTGCCGTATTCTCCAAAACTAGGAAGCCCACTTTCAAACTTTGAAGCCAATCTTGAATACAAAGATATAGATGACCCAGCGGTGACGGTCCAGTTTGAGCTTATAGATGAGATCGTATCAAAACCAGTCTCAGGTAAGAAAACCTACATACTCGCTTGGACGACGACGCCGTGGACGCTGCCGAGTAATATTGGTCTCGGGTTTGGAAAAACGCACCAGTACATCTTACTCGAGCATGAAGGGGCTTATTATTGGATTGCAGAGGATGCAGCGAGTCGGTATTTCCCAGAAGATTTTGAAGTCTTGGATCGAAAAGTTGGGGAAGATTTTTTTGGACTCCAGTACAAACCGCTGTTTGATTTCTTTATCGATGACAAAATCCCCGAAGGCCAAAATCGATATATGTGTGTCCACGATAAAGGGGACTACGTGATGACAGGATCTGGAACTGGGATAGTCCATTTTTCGCCGTTCTACGGAGCGGAAGATGCAGAAATCTGTGACGAGTTTGGACTGACTGGGATTAACACAACAGACGAAAATGGTTACTTTACC
>CALIGR010000166.1 GCA_938021445.1 uncultured Candidatus Altimarinota bacterium | reverse complement strand
CCAGCGCTCTCAATTTCTTTATTGGCTTCGTCTACTTGTTCTTGAACTTCTCTTTCAAGGTCTTTTTGCTGATCCTCAGAGATCTCACTTTCGTCTTTTTGATGCTTAATTTTTTTCATCTCGTCTTGCCTCGCACTTCGGACAGAGATTTTGGCATTCTCAGCCATTTCATGGACGACTTTTACGAGGTCTTTGCGTCTTTCTTCCGTCATTGGGGGGATTGGAAGATAGATATGTTCTCCCATATTTTGAGGGTTGATACCGATATTTGAGTTTTGAATAGCCTTTTCTATATCGGCTAAAAGGGATTTATCCCACGGCTCAATCTTGATAGTTTTAGGATCTGGGCAGGAGATATTTGCGACAGCTTTGAGCCCCATCATCGAACCATAACTTTCGACCTCAATGTCTTCAACCAAGGCCGTACTAGCTCGACCGACCTGTAAGGAAGCGAACTCCTGCTTGAGGTGATCAATTGATTTTGCGACCTGGGTTTTGAAATCTGACATGTGTCTTATGGTTTTATTAACGGGACAAACCTAGTCATTTAATCAAAAATTTCAAGTTATCACTTTTATCGTAATTATCCTCAAAATTTTGACTCTTTTGGAAATTGGGTACAATTCTTAGTGAAAAAATACGTATTTAGCTCTCTTGCCCCACACATGGAAACGATAATACAAAAAGCCCTTAAGCTTCTTTTAGATAAATTTGGCACCGAATATGACTGCGTCACAATCAGTGAGGAAAATGGTCATTATCGCGCTAACATTGAGTGTGAATCACCAGCCAGGTTAATCGGTAAGGGCGGTGAAACGCTTCAGTCTATACAGACGTTGCTCAAAAATATCCTTTTTGCGCAGAATAAAGAAAACCTCTTTGTTACCGTGGATATCGACAACTACCGAAAAGACCAAGAAGATAAAATCATCCAAAAAGGAGAACGATACGTAAATACGCTTCGAGAAAAAGGCCTGGCTGAAATCAAGCTTCCACCGATGTCGCCTTACTTCCGTCGGGTGATCCACATGTGGGTCCTCCATACGTTCCCTGACCTTCAGTCAGACTCAGTAGGGGAAGGGCAAGAGAGAGCGGTCCGAGTTTTTTATAAGTAACTGACACACCACGAGCTTGTGAGTGGAATTGTAGAAGTTATCCTGCGTAGCTTTAGCGAAGCAGGATCTTTGGAGTTCTTAAATTTTAGAGTTTAAGTGGAAGAAAACCGATAGTTAAATCAATTCTCCCCACCATTTTGGCTATCCTTTATTCCCCCTTATTGCAAAAAGGAAAGCTGTCCACACTGTAAACAGCGCAAGTCCGACACAGGTCAACCCGATTGCAAAGGTGACAGCCCCGGCCATGCCGGCATCACCCTCGAAGAGAGCTGACGTCCTGAGATACCAATGTATCGCGGGGAGTGCCCAAAATAGGTGCCAGAGGCCGTAGAGGCAGAGGGCTGCCAGGCCAGTTGTGGCCAGGCGGATTAGAACTTTTCTTACTGTTTTCATCGTCTTTTTTCTCCGGTTTGAGTTCTTGGGTCTGATTTAAAAAACCAGCCCATTGAGCATCGCCGGAGGTTTTTACCGGTTGCCCACTTAAAACCTAAAATTCTAGTGCTTGATATTACAAAGAACAAATTAGCTATATTACTTAAAGTAAAAATGTCAACACTTAGCTTGAAACCTGATTTTTCGGTTTTTCAAAAATACTTAAGATAGGTTTTGTTTAAAAATTACTGATATGCAATATACCACTGACAGTTTGCGAGCCAAGTGGCTCGAGTTTTGGGAGAGTAAGCAGCACGCGGTTGTTCCGTCTGCGGGAGTCATCCCGGAGAATGATCCAACGGCGCTTTTTATTAATTCGGGAATGCACCCATTGGTGCCCTACTTGATGGGCGAAAAACACCCGAAGGGTGTGCGGATTGCTAATTGTCAAAAGTGTATCCGGACTGGAGACATAGAAGAGGTTGGAGATGCGACGCATCTTACTTTTTTTGAGATGATGGGGAATTGGTCACTTGGAGACTTTTTTAAAAAAGAGCAGATTCCGTGGAGTTATGAATTTTTGACGGAAGTGTTAGAACTTCCACTTGAGCGACTCGCGGTATCGGTTTTTGAAGGTAATGAAAATGCGCCAAGAGATGAAGAGGCGGCTGATATATGGAAAAGTGTTGGGATGCCGGCCGCAAAGATTGCGTACTTGGATGCCAACGAAAATTGGTGGGCCAAAGGTGAGACGGGGCCTTGTGGCCCAGACAGTGAAATGTTTTATTGGACCGGAGACCCGAATGATCCAGAACTACAAAAACCGTACCAAGAAACCTGGGAAGATCCACGATGGGTGGAGATCTGGAATGACGTCTTTATGCAGTTTAATAAATTACCAGATGGCTCTCTCGAGAATCTACCAGCGCAGAATGTAGATACGGGGATGGGGCTTGAACGAACGGTTGCGGTCTTAAACGGCTTTACATCGGTGTACCAGACAGATGCTTTTACCGAGATTTTGGGAAAAATTGCCGAGCTTGCTGAAAATCAAGATTTAGTAAAAAACCCAATTGGCGAAACTGACGCGCATAACTCAGCTCGTATCATCGCTGACCATCTAAGGTCCTCATCCATCATGATGGCGGATCTCGTATCACCTGGAAATAAAGATCAGGGATACATCCTTAGACGACTCATTCGTCGGGCCGTTCGACATGCTCGAAAGCTTGGAGTGGAGACCAACCTCTGTGTCCCTGTCGCTAAAGAAGTGATCAGTAAAATGGGACATCACTATCCAGAACTCAAGAATAATCAGAATTTTATCCTAGAGGAATTTGAGCGAGA
>CALIGR010000165.1 GCA_938021445.1 uncultured Candidatus Altimarinota bacterium | reverse complement strand
GGAGCTCGTTGCTCAAGACAAGGTAAGTCTTGAGGTTGCTTTTGAAAATGCGCATTCACAAGAACATCTGAAGTATATCCTTGAAATGAAAGGGATAACTGAAGATGAAATGCTCCCATTTATGATGGCTGGTCGGGCGTAGGTGTTAATTTTTTTTAGGACATTGACCAAAAAAAGTTTTTTTTGATTTTTCAGTGCTATCCTGTCTCAGTGGATGGGCTTTTATTATTTCTTGGGGAGGAAGATAAGTGTGCATTGGGTTTGCTGAGATTATAGTATGTATGATGTTTGCATCCAAAGGATCAGCAATTTTAGAAACGATTATGACGGCTGTTGTGTTTACATTATCAGAATTTGAGTCAATTGATTTGAAAAAATCTTTTATCAACTGTGAAATAGAGGGATCAGTTAGAACTTGCGGGGTTATCGAAAATGTATTTATTCTTGAATCAAAGTATTTTGCGGCTCTAGCCTCATGGGGAATGCTAGTAGGCGTTTCTGAAATTGGTTTTGGCGGTTTTATTAGCTTTTCAAATACAGCGGTCAATCCATGACTCCTGTGCATACCGCCCTTCCTTGGTAAATGAGTGTTTACACCTGAGGCTAAGCTCAATACATAATGTCCTTCAGCTAATTTTTTGGTATGATGTTCAATGCTTTGTACAGTCAAAGATTGCTCTTCGGTTAATTCGTCAGTTTCTGGTCTTTTAAAATTTAAATTGCTCATAAACTCGAGTGGTGGGTTGTCGACCTGGATTTCGTTTCCAGCCACAAATCGAACCATTGGGTTTCCTCTATAGGAAATAGTAATTTCGCTTAATCGACTGACTGCTTCAGTAAATTGATCACTCGGAAATAGACATTTGTTACTTCCATAGTAAATTCCACCTCTCTCGCTGCAGGCATTTACAGTCTTTTGAGTTGGCATAGGTCCACTAAAATGGCTATCTGAGAATGTGAAAGTATCGAGACTAACCCTTGATCGTTCTCCAGATAAATCATCTAAAGGACCTGTAATGGTTTGGCTTGTACATAGACCAGAGTCAGTTGTTCGGTTCGGCCCACAAGCGCATAAAACCAGGGCCACAAGAATACAACATCTATTTTGAGCAAGGCTTTTGAGAAATTGAGGCGGTTTATCTACTGAGCTTGATGCCGGTGAGAGTTGGGGTGCTTTTTTCATATTAAATCTTTATTATCCATAAGAACATTTTTGCTTGAAAAGTAAATAAATAACTGAGCTGGAAATCACTTATCTCCTTTTGATCAAGTCTTTTTATCTGGTAACTAATAGTTACCACCATCTAAGTTATTCGGTAGTTTCTTGAGACGCTCAATAAAATTTATAAACTGGAGATGTTTTCCCCACAGAACACTCTTTCTTTTATGCCTAAGCCTTTTGTAAATCTTCATACGCATTCTTATTACTCGATTTTAGAGGCCACGATGTCTCCGAAATCTATCTTGGAAGTGGCTAAAAGCATGGAGCACTCTGCGGTTGCATTGACTGACAAAGGCGCGGGGTATGGGTTGGTGGATTTTTACGAGCAGTCTCAAAAAATAGGGGGTGTGAAACCGATACTCGGAGCTGAAATTTTTGTGGCTCATGATTCACGTTTTGAAAAACGGCAGGGAATAGACGGTCATGAAGGGTATATTGTCCTTTTGGCACTGAATGATGTGGGTTATAAAAACCTGGTGAAAATATTATCAAAGTCTCAACTAGAAGGATTTCACACGCAGCCAAGGGCGGATTGGGATTTGCTAGAGGCCTGTAAAGAAGGGCTGGTATGCCTAACAGGATCAGTTGGATCACTGTTGAACAAAAAAATTGAACAAGAGGGAGTGGCGAATGCTGAAAAAGTACTTCAGAAACTACGGAGTGTTTTTAGTGAAAGTTTATACCTAGAGCTTTGTGCCAAGCCAGGAGAAGCAGAGAAAAACTATAATAATTGGATTATTGAGCAGCATCAGAATCATGGGGTTCAACTCGTGGTTACGAGTGATGCTCGTTTTAAAACATCAGCAGATGAAACGGCGGCAGATATACTTTATTGTATTGGGAAAAATCAATTAGTTCCGGATGTCACTCGCGAAAAAGTTTTAAGCGGAAACTGGTTTAAGTCTTGGGATGAGATAGAGGATGAATTGTCTTATATCGATTCAGGTTTACTGGATCAAGCTCGAGAAAATACTTTGAAAATCTCAGAACAGGTAAGTTTTGAAATGGATTTTGGACAGCACTTGTTGCCGAAGTTTGAAGTGCCGGAAGGGGAAACTGAGGCTAGTTGGCTGCGAGTGTGCTGTGAGAAGCAGATAGAACCTCGATATGGGGCAACTGAAATAATCTCGGAAACGGTGCAGGAACGACTGGATTATGAATTGTCGATTATCAGTAAAATGGGCTTTGATGCCTATTTCTTGATTGTGGCGGATTTTATAGATTTTGCGAAAGACAATGGGATCTCAGTTGGTCCGGGGCGAGGATCCGCGGCCGGTTCTATCGTGGCTTATTTGTTGGGAATTACCAACGTAGATCCGATCTATTATGATCTTCTTTTTGAGCGGTTTCTCAATCCAGAGAGAATTTCGATGCCGGATATCGATATTGATTTTTCAGATGAAAGACGAGATGAAGTTTTGCAATATGTAATTGAAAAATACGGGACCGAAAAAGTATCTAAAGTTTGTACTTTTGGGACTCTTGCTGCGAAAGCGGCACTTAAGGACGTCGGGCGGGCCCAAGGGGTTCCTTTTGGGGAAATGAACGCCATGACCAAGCTCTTGCCCAATAAGCCTGGTTTTGGCCTCAGCGACGCGAAAGAGCTGAAAGAGTTTACAGATTTCTTGGATAAAAATGCGCACTTAAAACCAATTTTTGACGTAGCCTCTCAGTTAGAAGGCTGCGTCCGGCATGTCTCGGTACATGCGTGTGCGGTTATTATTGGAGGATCTGATCTGACAGAACAAACGCCTCTGCAGTGGGCTCCTGGGGCAGAGGAGCTAAAAATTACTCAGTACCCGTACCAGCAGTTAGAGCACATCGGATTATTGAAGATGGATTTTTTGGGACTTAAGAATTTATCAATCTTAGAAAAAGCATTGAGTAATATAGAAGGCTCACAAGGTGAGACAATAGACCTGGACTCCATTCCAACAGACAACAAAGAAACGTTTGAAATGATGGCTCTGGGTGAAACGACCGGAGTCTTCCAATTTGAGTCAGCGGGGATGAGACGGTATTTGAAGGAACTAAAACCGACGGAATTTGAAGATTTGGTTGCGATGAATGCGCTGTATAGACCCGGGCCGATGGAATACATCCCGCAGTACATTAAGGGAAAACATGAGCCAAAGTCGGTTAAGTATTTGCATGAAGATCTTGAGCCTATTTTGAGAAAAACGTATGGGATTGCGGTCTACCAAGAGCAGGTCTTGAGGATTGCTCAGGAGTTTGCCGGATTTTCGCTTGGAGAAGCGGATATCCTTCGGAAAGCGATTGGGAAAAAAATCACTAAAATTTTAGAGGAGCAACGTGAGAAATTTATTTCTGGTGCGATGGCTAAAGGCTACGCCAAAAAACTCGCGGTTAAGATATTTGATGAGATTGTGGTCCCATTTTCGGGTTATGGGTTTAATCGTTCACATGCCGTTTGCTATGCCCGGATTGCCTATGAAACCGCTTACCTGAGAGCGAATTACCCAGTGGAATTCATGGCCGCGATGATGACGGCGGATCGAAATAATACCGACCGAATTGTACTGGAGATGAACGAGTGTCAGTCTATGGGGATTGAAGTTTTGCCGCCAAGTGTAAATGAGTCAGGAAGTCATTTTACCGTTATCAATAAGACGAAAGAAGCTGGTCAAAGTGAAAAGTTAGAGCTGGATGAAAAAAATTCGGAGACCTCGGACCCAGCTCAGCAAGAGAAAGTTAAAAATGCGTCTCTTCGATTTGGGTTAACGGCTATTAAGGGACTTGGCGAGGAGACGGTGAATCAGCTAATTTTTGAACGGAACAATAATGGGAAATTTAAATCTCTGCAGGATTTTGCTAAAAGAGTTCCAGCGAAACTGATGAACAAGAAGACGTTGGAGGCGTTAGCTTTTAGTGGAGCGTTTGATGCTTTTGCAAATCGAGGCGCAATAGTGGAGAGCCTGGATGAGTTGGCCAAATTTGCTAAAGACTTCCAGGATAAGCAGGACGCTGGTCAGATGGGACTTTTTGGGGGAGTTGATGAAAGTGCTATTGATTTTACCCTTCGAGATACTAAAGCGACGAAAGAAGATATATTGGCCTGGGAGAGAGAAAGTTTGGGGCTTTTTGTTTCAGATCATCCGTTGAAAGGCCTTAATCAGTATTTTGAAAAATATGGAAAGTTGATCGGGACCCTGAATGAAGCGGAGGATTCGGGAAAAAAAAGGACGCTTCATGGGATCATTACAAACGTTCGAAAAATCATTACCAAGAAAGGAAAAAATATGGCGATCATAACGATTGAGGACATTTCGGGGAAGATTGAAGGCGCTATTTTCCCAGGGGTTTATGATTCAATTTCTCAAGCGGCGCTTAACAAAGATGTGTTTGTGCGAACTCGGGGAAAAATAGAAGAAAGAGAGGGGACTCTGAACTTTATTGTGGATGAGGTGAAGATTGGAGATCTGAAAGCGGT
>CALIGR010000164.1 GCA_938021445.1 uncultured Candidatus Altimarinota bacterium | reverse complement strand
TCTATCCCACAAGACTGTACATACGCTTCTCGCACCGCAAAGCTCAGTAAGTGATCCTCGATCGGCCGCTGATTTACAAAGAGATACTGTCCTCGCTTACTACGGCTACCTTGATCCGGCGTGCTGATGAAACCACTTAGTGTTATTTGTCGCCCAGAAAAGTTAACCTCAACCAAGTCCTCATCTCTTTTCTTCAGCACTCGTTTTACTCGAGATTTAGAATGAGACTCAGCTGGGTAATCTAAAGTGGTTTTATCGTCTTTATAGAGTCGAAACGACACAGCCGCGTGAGCGAGTGAAAAAGACTGGATAAGCTTTAAGATCTGTCGATACTCCGTTTCATCAGTTTTTAGATATTGTTTCCTCGCTGGCACTGGTTTAAATAGATCTTTAATCGTAATAGTCGTCCCCGTACTTGAAGGCGCGATTTCTTGACTGACAAAGTTGCCGGACTCAATAGTTATCAACGTCCCTTCATCACTCTCTTTTGTTTTACTGAGGAGTGTGAAGTCAGAAACAGCGCTAATCGCGGCTAAAGCTTCGCCTCGAAATCCAAAACTATGAAGGTTAAAAAGATCGTCAGTTGAAGTAATCTTTGAGGTCGCATGTCTTTCTACCGACAACTTTGCGTCCTGAGCGCTCATCCCCGCACCGTTGTCTTTAATTTTAATTAAATCTTTCCCTCCAGCCTCAACCCATATCTCGATAATATCCGCTCCCGCATCAAGACTGTTTTCCACCAGTTCTTTAACGACAGAAGCGGGTCGCTCAACGACCTCACCAGCGGCGATCTGATCTCGAATATTTTGAGGGAGTAACTTGATCATATTGCGTAAATATGTATTTATTGTGTTAATGGTTTTTAAAGTTGGTGAGTCAACGATTCCTGTTCCTGAAGAATTCAGTGAGACTCAACCATTCGGTTATGAACCACTTGATTATATCCCACCCGTGACCCTTTATCCTTATGTCACTTTTGAATCAGCCGTTAATGGTAAGGTAAGGAATATGTCACTTTTTACAAAAGCTTTAGTTATTGCTGCTGTTTTGGGTTTTAGCGGGGCGAGGATTGGAGCTATGAATATGAAAAAGTTTGATGAATACTTACTAAGTGCCCCATCACCGGTAGAGAAAACTCTAGATGAACAACGTTTTTATCCCCCAAGACGTTCTAAAAATGGAGCGATTATGAGTTTAATTGATTTAGAAAAATTAGATGATGATGGACTGAGATGGTTAATGAATTGTTTGTTTCCTCAGAAATTTCCGTACTGTGCCGAAGATGATCGAAACAATTCATAAAGGACAGATACTCGAGCTTGAAATAATAGACCTCGCTTTTGGAGGCAAGGGAATCGCAAAAGTGCAAATACAGCCTAGTACCGAAGAGGAACCATCAGTTCCGCTGAAAAATTTTATTATTTTTATTGATGGCGCCTTACCGGGGCAGACGGTCAAAGCGAAAATCAGTCTTAAAAAAAGAAGACACGCCGAAGCGAAGCTCATAGAAGTTTTAGAAAAATCGCCAGACGAGCTGGAAAACAACTATCAAGCAATCCCAGGGGCGCCTTGGGCCAAACTGCCCGTTGAGCTTCAGCAGAAGTACAAGAAAACTCAGGTTTTTGAGTTGTTTAAAAAATTCGCTGGAGTGGAGCTTGAGTCTGTTTTTGACGAATATGTATCTTCACCTGAACCTTGGGAGTATCGAAACAAGATGGAGTACAGCTTTGGGTTCACGAGTGAAACCGAAACCACTCCAGCACCGGTATCAGAAGAAGTGGTTCCAGAAGAAACGCCTCTTAAGCGTACTTGGCTGCATGAAGGTTTTGGACTGGGGTCGAAAAGAAGAGGGCAGTACTGGCTGGTTGATAGTCTTGAAAAGCCGTCTGGGATCTTTGATGTAAAGTTTGAAACACACTTAAAAGATATTCGTGATTGGGCCGAGAAAACCAGGCTTCCTATCTATAGTACCAAAAATCAAACTGGTTTCTGGCGACAATTGCTCGTGCGAAAAAGTTTTGAGGAAGATAAGTTTTTAGTCTGTATCGTGACCTCGCCTCTTGAGCTTTTTGAAAAGACTGAAAATCTTAAATTAGAATTTAGAAATCTGTGTGTAGATTTATTTGGCGAAGAACGACTCGCTGGTGTCGCTTGGCAGGAAACGGATATCTTATCAGACGATCCAAAAAGATATCTCTCTCGGGATTGGCTCCATGGAGAAGACAAGATCTGTGAAGTGGTAAACGGTCTTCATTTTGAGATTTCACTGGATTCATTTTTCCAGACCAACGTTAAGTCAGCCGAAAGACTCTATGATAAAGCCTTAAGCTACTTAAATCCTCAAGGACCCGTTTTGGACTTATTTTCAGGAACGGGGACAATTACTCAGCTTATAGCCCAAAAATACCCAGACACTAAAGTCTTAGGCGTTGAGATTGTGGCCTCAGCCGTTGAAGACGCGCAAAAAAACTCTCTTAAAAATGAGATAACTAATGTTGAATTCACTTGTGCTGATGTTGGTAAATTTTTAAAAGAAAATGAAAGCATAGCGCCTGAAACTTCTGTAATTCTTGATCCGCCAAGGGCGGGAATTGTCCCTAAGGCGCTTAAAAAACTATTAGAATTTGAACCTCGCGAACTTATTTATATCTCCTGCAATCCGGCGACTCAAGCGCGAGACACAGCGTCTATAATCGAGGCTGGGTACAAACTTGAAAAATTTAGTTTAGTCGATCAGTTTCCGCACACGGCTCATGTTGAAAGTGTAGCGAGGTTTGTGAAAGCGTAACTATTTCAAAAACGCCTCGATACCTTTCTTGATAAGTTCGGCTTCAGGGCTATCCGCGGCTGGAAGATTTCCACCACTGATATTATTAATTTCTTGCATTAGATTGCTGGCGTTTCCACCTTGTCCCGTTAAACCGCCAGTCAGGCTGTTGGTCAGTCCTCCCGTAAGGCCGCCGGTTAAACTGCCCATCATACTTGACATCATTGTCTGTAGATAGTTCATGGCGATAAAGCCTAAGATGGCATAAAGCGCTATTTTCCCAACCTGCCAGTAGATGTGATATTTTTCACGTCTATCAATTCGTCGCTGCAGTTCATGAATTTGCTCTTGCATAGAGCGAACTTCTACAAGAAGTTGGCTATTTTTCTGAACCACTTGCAAAATCAAGTCTCCCATAGACTCTGGGCGTGCTGGTTTAGCAAGCGGATCAGCGTTATAATCGGTTTTGTTTTGATTTTCGTTCATTTTCTTCTAAACATTATACAGAAATAATCATGTTTGAAAAAGCTTCTTCTTTCGTTTTCACCGCAACAAGCAAGTATAACCTTCAGCGGCCAGCTCTCGGGAGTTTGATATGCTTAAAAGTAAAAACCTATTTAAAGGAGCGTTACTCCGTTGAAAGCGGAGCCTGGATCCCTAAGAAATTTAATGATGGTGTGCTGACCATTGAAGCGTCTAGTGCCAGTGCGCACTCGGATCTTTATTTAAAGTCTTCTCAGCTGATAGTAGAATTTGAAGCTCTAAACCTTCCGGCAAAAGTGGTCGAAATCAAGGTGACAAAAAGCGTCAACTAGAGTAGAATGGTCTGAAATAAATAAATATGAAAAAAATACTATCGGTATTTCTACTGTGCTCCATGCTCATTCTCACCGGTTGTGAGAAGAAAAATCAGGGGAATCAAGGAAACCCGGATTCGACTCAAACATCACAGGGGGTGGTGGAAATCTGGACCAGTTTGGCTCCTGTTCATTTTGAAGCGGTTGGCCGTGAGTTTGCGAGAACGCAAGAAGTAGCCGCTCAGTTTAAAGTGATTGGGTTTGAGGATGATGAGACCCTACAAGAAGTGCTTATAGATAAGATGGCAGAAGGAAAGGGGCCAGACATCATTGTTACGGATGGAAATTGGATCGCAAATAATACAAATAAGCTTATTCCACATGAACCGAG
>CALIGR010000163.1 GCA_938021445.1 uncultured Candidatus Altimarinota bacterium | reverse complement strand
GTTTAACCGGGGAATCTCAGGGGCGTTTTCGTAATTAGCTACAGTGACTGAGCCCAATCAATCAACTTTGTTTCACCTTGCTTGAGAAGTTCCGGTATTTTTGCTTTTTCAGCTTCACTAAAGTTCATCAGGACAAAGTTGCCGGCAGGGATTCTATCCCTTTCGGCGTTACTAATTCCAAATTTAAGCCGAGCAAAGTTTTCGGTCCCGAGGTGCTGAATGATGTTTCTTAAACCATTCTGTCCCCCATGAGAGCTGTTGTTTTTTAGTTTTAACTTTCCAAATTCTTGATCCAAATCATCGCTAAAAACGATAAATCCAGAAGGGCTAATTTTATAAAACTTTATGAGTGCCTGAACTGATTCACCACTTAGATTCATCAATGTGTGCGGCTTAAGTAGCACGGCTTTTTGCCCGTTTATTTCACCAAAAGCCACTTCCCCCTTAAATTTTTTATCAAGCCTCCACGTTGTGAATTGGTGTGTGCTCTGAATAAAATCAGCCATCAAAAACCCAAAATTATGACGAGTATTTTGATACTTTTTGGGGTGATTTCCAAGACCGACCAATATGATCATCGCGCCTTATAATACTTAAAAATTCAACAAAAACTCGATTTTTTACCTTAGTTTTCTATAAATTAGTAGATCATGTCAAAGAAAGTCGAGGTTTACTCTTCCCGTACGGTTGTCTGGCTCGTAGGAGCCTTCTCGGCTTTTTTTTGGCTCCTCTACCTGATTGGCGTCCAGCTGCATGAATCTAACAAAGTGCAGGATGAGATTGATAAGATTCGTGAGACCAATAGGCAGCTCAAGTCTGAGATAGAAGCCAAAGAAGCTCGTGTCGCTTATCTACGTACTCCGCAACGAATAGAAAAAGAAGCCAAAATTCAGATGGGGAAAAAGCTTCCAGGGGAGAAGATCATCGTTTTCGTTGAAGAAGAGTTAGAGATGGTCCCAGAAGAAGACACGAGTATCTCGGCCAAAAGTATCACCGAAAATATGAGTACTTGGGAGAAGTGGCAGTGGCTGTTTTTTGGAGATCGAGGATAAGGGGAAATGATTTGTGTGCACGAGAGAGACACAGCTTATGCCTCAATACTTGAGGCAACGCTGAGCTATCTGCACATCTCGTTTTACTCGATGGCGACTAGAGCGAACTTCTAAAAAGTTCTCGTCTTCTTAAATCAAAAATAGTTTTTACACACATGAATGCGTAAAAACTATTTTGGTGCACGAGAGAAGACTCGAACTTCCACGGGAAAAATTATCCCACTAGCCCCTCAAGCTAGCGCGTCTACCAATTCCGCCACTCGTGCGTAAAGAGCGAGCAAAAATTTATCAAAGATTTTGGATTAAGCAAGTATACTATCTCGAACTTCCTCTAATCTTGCCTTTATAGACTCATCAGAAGAGGCTCCTGCTATTTCATGATTCACTGCATTTTGAACAATTGGTTCATGAAAAACCACATCTGATCGGCTCATTTGCCTAACCCCTTGCACTAAAAGCGTTGTAGTATCTGCTGCGGTTCTAACTGTATGAAGTTCATCATGCTCCATCTTCATCATTCCATCTTTTGGTACGTTTACCGACCTTTCGAAAGAAACCCCTGTTTTTGGCTCCTCAGCATAGTCATAACCATCTTTACCACGAGCCACTTTGTAGTGATGATGTGTTGCTCCTTCAGCTAATTGAAACATCCGATGATCAATATTTCCAGCTATAGTCGCAGATGCGAAAGGCCAACCATGGTTATGAATATGAACATCTTCACTTTCTTTCTCAGGCCATAAGTGAAGCCTTACTCGAGGGGAAGCCCTCCCCGAATCAGGGATACTAGCTAGGTTAAAAGTGATGAATCCAGCAGGAGTTTTTCTGACTCCAAATTCGGAAGCCCATTTATCAAATGGGGTATTTAAGAGTTCATTAATTATTAGTGGAACATCTTGTGTGATTGAAAGACAAAACTCCCTACAATTATTAGATCGCGAAAGAGTTCTTGTTTCAATATCAGTTCGAACTTGTTCGATTCTATTCATTAATTAAGTAATTAATTGCTTTTTTAAAAATCAGAATATGAATAATCATTAATTAGAGGTAAGTCAAGTATCCAGTTTCACGTGTTATGGCTGACTTGGACAAAACAAAAAACAGCATACACTTCGTGCACACTGATTTTTGTTTGGTTGCGGAGGTAGGATTCGAACCTACGGCCTTCGGGTTATGAGCCCGACGAGCTACCACTGCTCTACTCCGCGTTCGTTGGAAGAGCTGGGGGAATATAGACTCGCAGGCGTGTTTGTCAAAGTAAAAGGGTTTTGAGTGGGTTAGTGCTTAAGAGTGATGACATGGATTTGACATTTCTTATATAAATTGTATAAAAAGATAAATATAATTACTTTAGATGGCAAACATCACAGAACAGGGTAAGGCGGTTGATGAGATTGAGGCACCAGTGCTTTTTGATCAAAACAGCGTGATTGTTGATTTGATGAAGCGTTCGATTGAGCAAGGAGAGGGTGGTGATGCAAAGCGTAGGGAACGTTTAAACGAATTATTAAGAACGCCAGTTGGTGAAGATAGTTTGCCCCCTTCGCTGGAAGGGTATAAAGGGTTGCCACATTTGAATTATGGAAATGTTGTCTTAGGAGAGTCGGACGCGGTTAACTACGAGCAGATTTATTTTGAGCAGAGTATTGAGAATGCAAGAAAAATTGTAGAACTGGTCGAAACACATAATTTAAAACCTAATAACCAAGAGCTTTTTGAGAAACTTAAGGCCGATATAGCTAGAAAAGACTTATCTGCGTGGCAGCAGTTCAGAACTTTTGATGCCCGAGACAAGGTGCAAGAAGACGGAGCGAGACCCATTGCCATTGATATTAAAGGTGCCCCAGATCCAAAGACCCCAAACAAAAGAGCTAAACTTTCTTTTGCCGCAAAAACACGAGGAGCAGAAGGTGAAAACCCAGAAAAGAGTATAACAACGGTTATTGATCAGCTTAAAAGTGATTTAGACGGAAAGTACGGTCAGATGACGCGTTACTTCATGGGGTATGAGTGGGTGCCACCTACGGTTTATAACGCTTTTAATTTAACTGAAATATTGAAGGGTATTGACGCGGAAACCGCCCAAAAAATCTATAAAAAAATAGGAGAAGATCAGGCCGTCAAAATTGATGGACGTTTTGATATAAACAAAACGCCTAAAGGGGTTGAAACAAAAACCCTTACCGGAGAGGTAGAAATTCCGAATCTTTCAGAAGAGCAGCAAGAAACCCCCAAGGCAAAGGCCGCAGTGAAACTCGTATCAAAATTAGCCTCAGAAGCTCTTAAGGGGCATGGGACTCTGTATGATGCTGGTAAACTCGATGCCAGTATTTTATGCTTGCATGATGATCCACGATCTAAAGTGGTAGACGTAATGAAAAAGGCTGGGAAAGAAGATGGGGAGATTGAGAAGTTTTTAAAAGATTCGGCTGATTGCGTAGATAAGGTTTCGGGCATCCTTAAAGAAGCACAATTGACGGTTCCAGATCAAGAAGGAGAAAAGAAAAAACGACTCGATGCGGTTAAACGTGTTGTTCCATTTGAATCTACTCGAGATGAATTAGTCAAAATCCTGAACGATTCTGGAAGCGCAGATAAAGCGGCAGCAATGCAAAAAGTTTCTTTTGCGGAAGTGGCCTAAAATAATTTTCCAATGCTTAGCTTAAGACAATCACCAGTAGACGAAGCAGCGGAGCACGCAGAGGCGGTAAATTTAGCTCGGTTCCATGTAGATGATATTGAGAATAGAGGTTTTGGGCATTACGGTCGTGTAGTTGATTCACATTTAGGAAGCTCTCCTTATGTGGCGATCGGAATAAAGCAGGTGCACGCAGGAGGGCACGTTTATTCATTGGGAGAGAAAGAAAAACTATTACAGCATCAGTTAAACGTGGCAAGAGTATTTAAGGATCTTCAACGAGCAGAAATTTCAAGTAATATCATGATAGAAGGCCTGGAAAATACGGGCAGTCCAATTAGAGGGATACGTTCAAAAGTAGAGCAGATGAGGTCGAAGCATAGACATCAAAGTCTTTCGTTTGAGGAAAAGTGGGGCTTTCTTCTTTTTTGTCGCGCGACCTCAAAACTAAATATTTATGGTTTAGAAGAACCACTAGTGTTTAACGAGTTTAGCTTTTTTAATGAAATCACCGATCTATTAAAGTTGACGATAAGGACCCCTGGTTTAGGGGCGAATTTGCAATCTAGGTTTCCGAATGGAATGCCAATATCAGAATTTCAAAATTTTATAACTGGCACTGGTCTTACTCGTCAATATATTCGCGAAGCACTCATTGAAGTTTTTAATGGTGATCCAATTATGGTAGATTTTGATTCTACTATGGATGCTCTTAATAGAGCACAAGAGCAGTTAAGCCTTTGGGCCATTGCTTTAAGGCAGCATTCAATTCAAGATGTCGTGGATAAAGTAGGCGCTACGAATCCTTCTGTGACCTTCGTTTTAGGCGCTGGTCATTTTGAAGAAAAACTTCAAACACCAGGAGGCCAGTCAGAGCCCTACTCAACACTACAAGAACTCTGGAGAGAGGCTGACACTTCTTTTGTCGTAATCAAACCAGCGGGGCTAGATGAAGCCGGTGGAGTTCGTTCGTTAGCGGCCTAATTTACTTCGCTCGTTCAACGTATTCCCCACTAAGAGTGTTAACGATGACTTTGTCGCCTTTGTTGAGAAATGGTGGAACCTTGATGACGTATCCAGTTTCGAGCGTGGCATCTTTGGTTACGTTTCCGGCTGTATTGCCTTTGACGCCTGGTTCGGTTTCCGTGATCTCGAAAGTCATTTTAGCCGGGACTTGGACATTGATTGGGTTGCCATTGAAGTACTGGACATCAACATCCATACCGTCTGATAAAAAGCTAATGCTTTCCCCGAGTTGTTCGGCGGTAAAGACCATCTGCTCGTAGGTCTCGTTGTCCATGAATTCATAATCAGAACCGTTAGCATAAAGAAACTGAGCTTTTTTATAATTGATCTCCGCTGGATCTACTTTTTCAGACCCAGAAAACGTTCGCTCCATCGTACTCCCGGTGAGTAAGTTTTTGAGTTTTGTTTTCATGTTTCCTCCTTGTCTGGCGGTCTTACTAAACTGATTCCAGGTGATGGTGTATGGTTGTCCATCAATCTGAACATGGGTACCGGTTTTGAGATCTGAGATGTTAAGCATAGTTTTTTCTTAATTTTTGTATGAATTTTATATTTTCTATATTTTTTGTAAAACGAATGTAGACGGCTTCATGATTAGACTGGTTAAAGCTTTCCCTGAAGTTTAGCTGAGTTTGAGGGTTTGATTTTTATGCTTTTTTTGAGAGCTTGTTTTGTATGAAAATCGAAGTCGACTTATGTCTTTTGAATCAGTCGGCCAAGAGAGCTTTTTTTAATTTGAGATCTTTGTCTCCCATACGCTCAGAAATTTTAGATATAGAAGTTTTAGTTTCTAAGCGTTTTTTTGATCATATCGCGCACCATAGACGTAGAAAAAGCAATCTTAAAGAGTTGGTGCGCAGGCTATTAATGATTCCGTTTGTGCCAGAAATTATAGAGGCGGGTCAAATCGAAGAAATTAGAAATAAAGAAGAGGATTGCTTTATCGAAATATCCAGAAACTTCTCGAGTAGAAAGTTTTCTGTGGTATTGGTTCAAAAAAAGACCTCGAAAGTCTACTACCTTCTTAGTTGTTTTGAAAAAACAAAAAATAACCTGTCTTAGGCTCTAATGCCATATCATCTACGAAAGATTCAGGTTATTTATGCCTCAAAGTTATATAATTTTTTTATTAAAGTCAAAGCCTTGTCATAGAAACAAAAATTTCTACTCTACAAATCACTATGTCAGACAAAAAAGATAACGATTTACCGCTTGGTGAACTCGCCGAGCAAGTCGAGTCACTTGAAGCACAAACCCTAGAGCTACAAGATCAGTTAGGCCAATCAGAAGAAGCGAAGATTCGAGCGTTAGCCGATTTACAAAACTTTCAGCGACGCCAAGCAGAAGACCGTATGAAATGGTCAAGTTTGGCGGTCACAGAGTTTCTCAAAAAAGCACTTCCAAGCTTTTTGGAGCTTCAGCTAGGCGCAGAACATTCTAGTGATGAAGCGGTGAAATCAGTGATTGCTAAGTTTTTTCAGAACCTAGAATCTCAAGGTTTAAGCCAAATTTCACCTGAACCAGGAGTGACGATTGATCCAGAGCAGCACGAGGTCTTGATGGCGGCAGAAGGCAAGCCAGGAACCGTTGTCCAGTGTCTA